>CALGGT010000019.1 GCA_937915825.1 uncultured Eubacterium sp. | reverse complement strand
CTCAATATTATCCGAAAAGGGGAAGAACGCGTCCGATCCCAAGGTCACGTCCTTGGCATATTCTTTGATCCATTGTTCTTTCTCCTCTTTGGTGAATACCGGGGGTTTCTCCGTAAATACTTTTTGCCATTCTCCTTCTGCCAATACGTCCATGTAATCCTCTCCAATGTACAGATCAATGGCATTGTCCCGATCGGCTCTCTTCATCCCTTCTTTGAAAGGGAGATTCAAGACCCGGGGCGATTGGCGCAACAACCAGTTATCCGCTTTGCTTCCGGCTAAACGGGTACAGTGGATCCGGGACTGTTGTCCCGCACCGATTCCGATGGCCTGGCCTCCTTTAACAAAACATACCGAATTGGATTGTGTGTATTTCAGCGTGATCATGGAAATTGCCATATCGATCTTGGCAAGTTCCGGAATTTCCCTGTTCTCGGTTACCACATTGGAAAAGAACTCATCGTCGATCACCAATTCATTCCTTCCCTGCTCAAAGGTAATCCCAAACACCTCCTTGCGCTCCAGAGCCTTGGGAACGTAGTTGGGGTCGATTTGAATGATGGCATAATTTCCTTTCTTCTTTTCCTTTAGGATTTCTAATGCCTCCGGCTCATAACCCGGCGCAATGATCCCGTCGGAAAACTCCCGCTTGATCACCTGGGCACAGGATACATCACATACATCGCTTAGGGCGATAAAATCTCCATAAGATGACATACGATCCGCACCACGGGCTCTCGCGTAAGCTGCCGCCTGCTCCGACAACTCTCCCAGATCATCAACCCAATAGATTTTCTTTTCTACTTCACTTAAAGGAAGTCCTACCGCTGCCCCGGCAGGAGATACATGTTTAAAGGAAGTTGCCGCCTTACGTCCGGTTGCCGCTTTTAGTTCCGAAACCAATTGCCAGCCGTTAAATGCGTCCAGAAAGTTAATGTATCCCGGCTTTCCATTTAACACCTCTAAGGGCAATTCTCCTTCTTCCATGTAAATACGGGAAGGTTTTTGATTGGGATTGCATCCATATTTTAATTCCAATTCTTTCATGACAAGGTCTCCTCTCATTGATTTTTATTCTTAATCGTAGTTTTGCATTCTCCGGTTTCCCGATGGATGTATCGAACAAACAAAGATACCTTATTCTCTTCATTCAAGCTTTCCCAGAGCATTTCCGTAAAGGCGTCCATATCCTCCGGAATCTCCACCTTCTTCGGTTCCCCTTCAAAGCTGGGTAACGGTTCCAGATTCTCCCGATACGTGTGAATAAAATGTCCCACACCGGGAATGGGATTCTCGTATGAAAAGGTATAACGCTCACAGGAATCCGGATTCCCGTCTGCGCTCTTTAAAATGGATAAACGATAAGACTTCCCGTACGCTTCCAAAACGCCGGAAATACGAGGGGTATAATTGGGAGCATCCGGTTCATATTCTCTCGCTTCCAATGCCTGCTCCATGGTAAGCCCCTTTTCGAACCCTTCATAGATCGTATCGGTTTGATCTCCATTTGTAACGATCGTATCCGTTCCCCGTACGCGAACCGGCGCGTAAATGATCAAGCTGGGGTCTTCTAATTTTGAGGGATCATAGGCCTCCGTGCGAATTCCGTCTTCATCCGTTACAAAAATCCGATTTCTACTGTTCCCGCTTCGTCCCATAATAAAATATGCCGAAACGGCATATCGGGCACTGGGTGTGATCCCCAACACGATCCCTCTTCCGGGATAGGCGTTGTTTTTTAATTCCTGCTCTAAAGAACGCATCTCCATATTGAAACCTCCTGATCTGCATTTTCTATTTTCCATAGATACTAATAGAATAACGCATTCTATCGCATTTTTCAATAGTTTTTTTCCGATGGGAACGGCTTTATTTCTCAAATAAATCTTCTTATTGATATTCCTGCTACACCCCCGCTGGAATCCTTACGTATTCCCTTTGGAAAGAATGGACAAATAAAGTCCGGATATGTTATCATAGAGAAGAAAGCATGGATCTCGGTTCCATGCAAAACCACACACAAGACCAATGTCGCAGATCAACGGGGAGGAATCCTATGTATGAGGTGAACGATCTAACCAAAAATTTTATAAAAACCACGGTACAGAATAAGAAAAAAATCTTGCAGGAATTTTCTGCCGTGGATCATGTATCTTTCTCCGTGGAAGATGGGAAGATCACAGGATTGCTTGGCCCTAACGGGGCCGGGAAGACGACATTACTCCGAATGTTGGCACATATTATGAATCCTACCTCCGGGACCATTTCCTTCCAGTCTCCTGCCGCAGACCAGGTGGAAGAAGATCCTGCGCTTCAGGTTAAGAAAAATATCGGGTTTCTTTCCGGTAATACCAAGCTTTATAAACGGCTGTCCACCCGTGAGATGTTAACGTTCGCGGGACAATTGTATTCCCTTTCTCCGGAGACCATCGATGCTCGTATGGAGGAGTTGATCCGGGTCCTTTCGTTAGGAGATTTTATCGACAATCACATTGAAAATCTTTCCACCGGTCAGACCCAGCGCGCTTCCATTGCCCGCTGTCTGATCCACGATCCGGCTCTCTACATCTTTGACGAACCGACTCTCGGTCTGGATGTGTTCAGCGCGGAAACGATCTTAGACTTTATGAAACGGGAACGGGAACGGGGGAAAACCATTCTCTATTCCACCCATTACATGGAGGAAGCGCAATATCTGTGCGACCGGATCATCATGATGCATCACGGGCGGATCATCGCCGATGATACGCCGGAAGCTCTGTTGCGACAAACCGGTACGGATCATCTCCGTGCCTGCTTCTTCGCCATCATAAGGGGGGTTACGCCATGAATTTTCAACGACAAAAGATCTTATACAAAAAAGAAATGCTGGATCTCTTTCGGGATAAAAAGACCATTGTCATGATGTTTCTGATTCCTCTGGTCGTTTATCCTGTCATGGCGATCCTGGGCCTTCTGATCGGTTCCAGCATCCTCAAGGATCAAACAGAATCTACCTACCGGGTGTGTCTCCTTCATATGGAAAACACCCAGGCAGAATCCCTAAGGGATTTTAACTCGTCCCATACATCAAACATCCGCTTTGTTAACTACCGTCCCAGCGCCGGATCCATCCTGGGTTCCGCCACCGGTCCCGCCACCGGTTCCGCTACGGGTTCCGCCACATCTTCCGCGATCGATCAACCACATTCTTCCGATTCCGCAACCTCAACTTTGAAAGATTCGGACATCCAAAGTGTTATGGACGATGGTTCCTTCGACGCTGTGGTTACCCTTTCGGCAGATCAACAATACGTAATCTCTTATTATCAGGCGGATACCTCCTCTTCCAACGCGGCCAACGCCACGGAAAAGGTTCTGGAAGCCTTTAAGAAAGAAGCGGGAAAGCAGGCCTTGATCCAGGCCGGAATGGATGCCGAAGCAATTTTGAATCCCTTTCAGATCCAACGAAAAAATCTATCTTCCAATGAGAAGACCATGGGATCTTTCCTGGGCACGATTCTTCCCCTGATCCTGATCATTGGAATTATGGTGGGGGCTTTCTATCCGGCGGTGGATATGACCACCGGAGAAAAAGAACGGGGAACCTTGGAAACCCTTTTATCTTTCCCGGTTTCCAACCTGGATATTGTGATCAGTAAATATTTGGCAACCGCAACAATCTCGGTGATCTCTGCTGTTTTAAATCTGTTATCCATGGGGATCATTGGATTCTTCCTGTTGCAGAACGCTCAGGCCGCGTCTAAAACTCTTTCCATTCATTTAGCCACCTTCTTACCGGCCCTGTTTTTGGTACTTTTGTGTGTCGTCGCATTTGCCTTATTTTTATCTGCCATCAGCCTGGGAATCTGTACCATGGCATCCAGCTTCAAAGAGGCGGAGAATTACCTGACTCCCCTGCTTCTGGTCGTCATGGCCATTGGTTATATGGGTATGCTTCCCAATTTAAAACTTTCCGCTCCCTTTAGTTTGATCCCAGTGGTAAACATGGTTCTTCTGGTGAAAGATTTATTCTCTTTTTCCTATGAATATTTGTATATTTTTCTGGTATTGATCACCAATATTTTTTATGGTTTTTTATCCATCCTTTTCGTCAGTCGGATTTACAACACAGAAGACATTTTGTTCAACACTTCCAAGGGATTAAAATTAATGGCTTTCCGTTCCAATATGAAACCGAAGCAGATGCCCAATTTAGGCGATGCGATCCTTCTTTTAACCGTCTGCTTTTTAACCATGTTTTATACTTCTTATTTTATTACAAAATTAGGGTTGATCGGAAACGGTGTTTCCCAACTTTTTTATCTGGTCTTTTCCGTGTTATATGCCTGGTATATGAAGGCGGATTTTAAGAAACTTTTTTCCCTTCGCAGATTTACTTTAAAGGAACTGGGGGCATCCTTTCTTATTTGGCTGGGAGGCTTCTTCCTTGCCATGAACGCATCTGTGATCTTTACCGGACTTTTCCCCTCCGCCGCCGGTCACTCGGAAGAAATGGCCCGTTTGATCACATCTCTTTCCTTTCCCATGGCCCTTATTTTTGCGGCGCTGGTACCGGCTATCTGCGAGGAGGTTTTATTCCGGGGATTCCTTTTTGGAACCTTAAAAAATCAAACATCGACCTGGATTGCCATCTTAGTTTCTGCCGGGATTTTCGGCCTTTATCATATGAACTTGATTCAGAGTTTTGTTGTTATGATCTTAGGAATCTTATCGGCTTATGTTGTCTATAAAACCCGTAGTATTTACCTTGGAATTTTTATGCATCTATGCAATAATTCCATGGCCGTTATCCTAACGTATTTTCCCAAACTCTCCGATCACCTTCCCGCTTTTCTCTCGGAAGAATCCTTCTCGATCCTTCCTTTTTTCCTGCGGACGATCCTGGGGACAGGGCTTCTGGTTTTGGGGATTTTCGTGCTTAAGAAAAGCATTGACTCGAAGAAGAGGACGGGATATAATAGACGTAACAATGAGGAGAAACCCACGTAACAAAACGTAAATACAAAAGAAAAAAGATAACGATTCGATCGCTATTAGACTGATCCACTAAGGAGGGATATATTATGTCAGAATTTTTCGATTCACTTTCCAGAACATTGTCCGATGCTGCCGATACGATTTCGGATAAAGCCAAAGAGATCTCAGAAATAACAGCTTTGAAAGCTAAGATCCGCAGTCAGAGACGTTTGATCGAAAAGACGTATCGATCCATTGGTGAAACTTACTACGGCATCCACAAAGATGATCGGATCTATGCAGGGGTTCAAACCGGTAAGGATTCCGACGTTGACACCGAGATCCGTGAGGATGTTGATCAAGAGGTTGATTTCGAGATCAACGAAGACGTTGACGCTGACGTTGAGGTCCGTGTAGACGTTGACGCCGGTCTTAACGAAGAACTCAACACCGATGTTGGCGCTGACGCTGAAATTGGCGATAACGGAGACCTTAACGCTAAAACCAACGAGAGTGCAGACTCCCAGGATGGTACAAACGGTGATCCTTATCTGGAAGACATGCAGACCATTGCCAACGCCTTCAAGGTAAAAGCACAATTGGAAGAAGATTTAAGGAATATAAAAGAAAACAGCAACTAATTCCGCTTTTTCCATTTTTACTATTCCTCTTACGAATTCCAATAGTCCTTATAGCGCCGATTCTGTCGCTCGCGCGAGCGATATCGGCGCTTTCTCTGATTCCGGATCCATACCACCCGGATTCGTAAGAAAGCCAGCAAAAGAACGGCGAGTCCGAACACACTTAAAAAGAGGATCCATACAACTTTTTTCCAGGAAATCGGAGCCTTTTGTGCTCCGTTTGCCTCTTCGTACCACACATTTAGGTCGATCGTTTGATCCGGATTTTTTTTGGTCGGATTATAGAATATTTCGGATCCGCCTACCACCTGGTCCTGATTCTTGATCACGATTTTACCGATTGCCATCTTCCCATTTTTCTGGATCGGCGTCTCATAGAACGAAACTTCCTGCTGAACCTGAGAGGGATCGTCCTTTTTTTTCAGGATATATCCGGCGCCATCCTCCAAGGAGATCAAAGGATCATCCAGGTCATATAAAGGTGAAAACCTGGTAAATACATAATCCTTCCAGGCAGATCCGGCGGTTTGTATTTCCTGCTTCTGATATTTTTCAAAACAATAATTCAACAATTTCGTCGTATCCGTGTAGCAATTCGGTTCCAACGGAGCCGGGCCGTCACTACGCATGGTTACGCAAACCAACTCCATATTATCCTTCTTCGCATAGGTTACCAGCGTCCATTTACAACGCCAGGTATAACCGGTTTTTCCGCCTTCACAGTATTCATACCCGTACTTGGGCATATCCACCGGGTTTAGCATTTTATGATGATTGCTCAATAAATATCCCTTTTTACGCTTGTTTGTTTTTTTCATGTGGTACGTTTTGGTTCCCACAATTTCTCGAAAAGTAGAATTCTTCATTGCCTCTCTGGCGATCAGCGCCATGTCGTAAGGGCAAGTATAATGACTCTCATTAAAAAGTCCGTTGGTATTAGAAAAATGCGTATTTTCACAACCCATAGTCTCCGCCCGGGCATTCATCATTCCCACATATGTATCAATATCACCGGCGATGTAATTAGCCACACCGTTACAGGCTTCATTGGCCGACGCCAGCATGATCCCGTATAAACTTTCTTTCATGGACATTTCCTCGCCATCCACGATCTCAATATTGGACGCGCCGCTTTCCCAGTTGGCAAAGGCCGTTTGATCGTAGGTTACCATCTCCTCCGGGGAAGAATTTTCTAACGCAACCAACGTCGTCATGATCTTGGTGATGCTGGCAGGATATTCCTTTTTTTTCATATTTTTATCCACCAGAATGGCCCCGGACTGCACATCCATCACACAGGCCGCCTCCGCCGACACCTCTGGGATTTTAGCCTGACAATTCGTATGGGGATAGAAAATCCCAAAGCTTGTCAAGATCAGAAATAAGATCCCTATATATGTTGTCCACTTTATCCTCTTCATCTTTATGTTACTCCTTAAAAATTCAGTTGGTTTTTCTTTGCGTTTATGATACACTGTTAATGATGTTGGGGTCAAACGTATATTACCGAAAACAGAAAGGAACCTATCACGCTATGCGCTTACGTAATATTAAGGGAGCGAAGGATCAGATCGCGCAAAGTCCCTTTGTTATCCAAAATCCGGAAGAGTATCCCGGAAAGTGGAATCAGCTCTTCCAAAATGAACATCCCATCTACCTGGAAATCGGCATGGGAAAGGGAAAATTCCTTACAACTTTGGCCAAGGAACATCCCGAACATAACTACATCGGCATGGAACGGTATTCCAGTGTTTTAATTCGCGGCATCCAAAAACAGGAACAATTACAGCTTCCCAATTTGGTATTTCTCCGCATGGACGCTGCCAATCTGGTAAACATCTTTGCTCCGGGAGAGATCGCCGGTATTTATCTGAATTTTTCCGACCCTTGGCCCAAAGACCGGCATTCAAAAAGACGACTGACTTCACCCGTCTTTTTAAATATGTATCAGATTGTTTTGGCAAAAGATGGTGTGATCGAATTTAAAACCGATAACCGTCCTCTCTTTGATTTTTCCGTGGAGTCCGTGGAAAATACGGAGCCCTGGGCCATTCGCTATGTCACCTATGACCTGCATAACAGCCCCTACAACGAAGGAAATATCCAGACCGAATACGAGGAACGTTTTTCCTCCATGGGAAACCCGATCTTTAAACTGGTCGCCCATCGCCCCTGATCGCCTCCGGCATCATGGAAGATGATCGTTTCCTTTTACTCTTTCTCGCTCATTCTCGCTCTTTCGGGAGGCTAATTTTCTTCCAGTTCCTTTGGCATAAGTTGTACGCCCTTCCCGGTTTCTTTTACATTTTTTTGCATGTAGCGACGCACTTTATTTTCATAGATCATCTTTGTAATATAAACGATCATTGCCACGATCGGCACGCCTAAGAACATTCCCAATACCCCGAAATACGCCCCTCCGATTGTAATTCCTAAAATTACAAAGATGGGTTTGATCCCCGTTTGATCCCCCAATATTTTCGGCCCTAAGATCATGCCGTCAAATTGCTGCAAAACAAACAACATGATCACAAAAATAATCGCTGCTTTGGGATTCACGACCAGATAGATCACCACGCCGGGAACCGCCCCGATAAAAGGGCCAAAGTACGGGATCATATTGGTAACGCCTACAATAACACTTAGCAGAATTGCGTAAGGCAGTTGCAAAATACTCATTACGATAAAACACAAAATCCCGATGATCAGCGAATCGATGGATTTTCCAAAGATAAATCCCACAAAAATTTTCTTACATCCCAGGATGGTTTTCCAGATCAATTTTCCCCGGCGGTCTCCGCCCAGTAAGATCGTGGCCTGGTACATTTTATGCGCAATGACTTTAATATCTCCTAATAAATAAATCGATATCATAATCCCCAGGAAAAGATCTAATATAACATTTACCACAGAGCTTGAGATCGAGAATACGTAGGGGAAGATCACCTGCAGGGCCTCGTTATAACTACTCATGATCTTCGAAGGTACCACTTTCGTCAACAAAGTCCAGATCCATTCCACCGGCAGATACGGATACTCCGTCTTTGCTTCTTCTTTATGGTAAACAATTTTTTTATAAAAGGTTGATACGGTGCTAAAAAGATCGGAAAAACTCTTGGATACTTCCGGAATTACATATCCCATCAGGAAGGCGATCAGGATAAATAAAATCGCATAAACAATAAAAATTCCCAATCGGTGGGATATCTTTACCTTCTTCTCCTTGCTTAATTTATCAAATCTGTTTAGGATCTTATTCTGGATCAGATTGCTGCAGCTCCTTACCGGCTGGCTGAGGATCAGGGTTAGCAAAATTCCAATGATAAAGGGGGCAAGCACTCCCAATAATGAGCCGATCCAATGGAACAGACTGTGCCAATCCTGCACCAGTTTTACGATCACCGTGCACAGTAAGATCAGTAAGATCACACGTGCCCAATTATTCAGCAACGCTTGTAAAACGATCTGAACTTTGTCTTTTAGCTTTGTTTTATTTTCCATTTTTTCCACCTC
>CALGGT010000018.1 GCA_937915825.1 uncultured Eubacterium sp. | reverse complement strand
ATGCAGTATTATGCTTCGTGACAGTGCACATATTCAGGAGTTTGAGGCGGAATGGCGCAACCGGAAGGGAAAACGGCAGGGAAAGGAAGAAGTCACACCGGAATATACCATGGAAGATGCCATGGGGGCGGTTCGTTTGTTGATTCCCTGTGATTACGATGTACGGATGGATATTTGCGATTCGATCGCCATCCGATTTACGGACGTGGGACATCTTCTGGGATCTGCTTCCATTGAAATCTTTGCCACGGAAGGGGAAGAAAGTCGGAAGATCGTATTTTCCGGAGACATTGGAAACAAGAATAAACCGATATTAAGGGATCCGATCTATACGGACAGCGCGGATTATGTGGTTATGGAATCCACCTATGGAGACCGTTTACATGACTCGATGCCGGATTATGTAGCGACCTTGGCCGGGATATTGGAAGAAACCTTTGCCCGGGGCGGGAACGTTGTGATCCCGGCATTTGCCGTGGGAAGAACCCAGGAACTTTTGTATTTCTTCCGTCAGATCAAGGAAGAACATCTGGTTTCCACCAATCCGGATTTTGAGGTGTATGTAGACTCTCCTTTGGCGGTGGGAGCAACCAGCATTTTCGGCGAGAATGTGGAAGAGTGTTTCGACGAGGAAGCGAAATCCGTGATCCGGGAAGGAAAGAATCCTTTAACGTTTCCGGGATTGAAGTTGGCCATCACCACCGATGAGAGTAAGTCCATTAAGGATATCGAACGTCCGAAGGTGATCCTTTCCGCGTCGGGCATGTGTGAGGCCGGGCGGATCCGGCATCATTTGCGTAATAATCTATGGCGCAAGGATTCGACCATTCTTTTTGTAGGATACCAATCCAATGGAACCGTGGGGCGAGCTCTGGTGGAAGGAGCGCCGGAGGTTAAGATATTCGGAGAGCCCATTGAGGTGCATGCCAAGATTCTTCAGATCGAAGGATTCAGTGGTCACGCGGATCAGAAAGGCTTGTTAAATTGGATTAACGGTTTTAAGAAACAAAAACCGAAAAAGGTTTTCATTGTGCACGGGGATGACGAAGTAACGGAACATTTTGCCAAAAAACTTCGGAACGATTATGGGTACGACGCCTTTGCCCCGTACAGCGGAACGGTATTTAATCTGATCACCGGTCATTTTGAAGTGATCACCGAAGGCGTTCCCGTGAAGAAGAAAGATGCTTCCAAACGGAGGGCACAAGGTGTATTTGAACGACTGGTGGAGGCAGGCCGCCGCTTAATGGAAGTGATCCATAAGAATGAAGGTCTGAACAATAAAGATACGATCAAATTCACCAATCAGATCCAGTCTCTTTGCGATAAATGGGACCGGAACAATCCGGCTTAAGGGGAGTGAACACCACGTGTATGACAGGGGGATGGAAACGTTCATCACAAAACATTGAACATCGATGTTTTGTAGAAATATAAATCATTTATTTGTTGTATTGTTAAAATCGTTAATAGCTATTTTTATACCAGCATATTATATCGCAATCACAACACATAATCATGATTCAGTAACAACTGATCTATTAATAAACTTTTTAAAACAACGTGCGTCTGTCCCTTACCCTGCATTAGTTGAAGCATTACTTATGAGTATTTCATTTGAAATATTACGTGAAAGTGATTTAAGAATGTCTAATGCTTATGGTAGTGCTGTTTCAATACTTGGTGGACTTGTACTTGGAGATGCTGCTGTTGCTGCAGGTATAATCTCACCAATAATGATAATTGTTGTTGCAATAAGTGCAATAGCAGGATTAACATTTACATCTATTGAATTAACTAATGCTATAAGATTTTCTAGATTTTTATTAATGATACTAGCTGCTACTTTAGGAATATATGGAATATTTATTGGAATAATACTTTTAGTAACTAAACTAGCAAGTATTAATTCATTTGATTATCCATATCTATCACCATTCTCACCATTAATATTATCAGAACAAAAAGATTCTATATTAAAATTAGGTACAAATAAAAGAAATCCCCTACTATCTAAAAATAAAAATCGAGGTAGATAAAATGAAAAGAATAATATTTATATTAGTAATTATATTTTTATCAACAGGATGTACATCATATAGATCGGAAGAGCGTCGTGTAGGGAAAGAGT
>CALGGT010000017.1 GCA_937915825.1 uncultured Eubacterium sp. | reverse complement strand
CAGGGCACTACCAGATGCCCGTGATACGCGTCGGCATCAGCGAGGAGCACAACTGCAAGAATGGCGAGTACCAGCTGACGGTCAACTCAATCAACTCCGACCAGTATGAATGGTGGGCCTCGCCCGACAACGGCGACCTGACCTCGCATCCGCACGAGACCGAGGTTACCGTCCTGCCGCTGGTGACCACCACCTACTATGCCAAGGCTTGGGTGGCCGGCCATGAGGAATGTGCCGTCACCGGCTCGCTCAAACTGGATCCGGTACGCCTGCCGCGCGCCTCGTTTGAGACTCACCCGTCCTACCTCTCCATCGATCGCAGAGAGTGGAACGTTATCTCGCACAGCACCGATTACGACTGGCTGAACTGGTATATCGATGGACTTTACTACAGCGACCAGACGCATGCCAGCGGCTCGATAGTGCCTCCGATAGACTCGCTGAACGTGGTGCTCATCGTCGGTACCGAGGACTGCCAGGATACCGCACACAGGGCCATCCCTTACGCCAATGTCGGCTTGTGGGTGCCCAATGTGTTCACCCCGTCGCAGGATTGGAACAACTTCTTCGGCGCCGAGGGTAGCGGCATCAAGGAACTCGAAATGTGGGTCTACACCCGCGAAGGCTTGCTGGTCTTCCACGGCGAATCGATGGACGACAAGTGGGACGGCACCCACAACGGCGCCAAGTGCCCGCAGGCCAGCTATACCTACAAGATTGTCTACCGCACTATTGTCGACCCCGAATCCGAACTCTATGAGAAAGGAACGGTCACACTGCTGAGATAGCAGACCGGCAGACGACAAAAAAAAGCGGCAGGTGCCTGGCACCCGCCGCTTTTTTTACATACATTTCCAGCACCTCGTAGAGGTGCGACCTTGCATAACACCGTACAAGCTGAAAGCGCAGTGCGGTGTCACACAAGCCCCACACCAATACAGCACCTCGGAGAGGTGCGATTTCAATAACCCCACACTAAGCCGATAGGCGCAGTGTGGGGTCAGCCGCAAACATACCCTGCCAGCGTGCCGAGGGCACGCTACTTATCTCATACCAGGCATTAGTTGTAGCGTGCCTCCGGCACGCATGCTCACGGGGACGCGTGAACCCCCACAAAAATCATCCACCGGATGATTTTATTGCTTGACCCGGGGATCCATCGCCTGGGTCAAGCGCTTAATGGCTCCTCCCTTGCCTCCGGCGTCCCACCCCTCAAAGGCCAGGACCACCGGCACTCGTTCCCGGTACATCTGACTTTGCAATCGATACAAACGTTTTTGATATTCTTTTTTCTGCGCCTCATATTCTTCTCTGCTTAATTCCAAACTTAGATCCACCCGGTTTAGAACTCCGCTGGAAAATCCGGTATTTTTTTCCTTCACCGCTTCCTTTTCTTTGACCGGCTCTTTTTCCTTGTTCTCCCTGACCGCCCGTTCCATACGCTCTAACAAAGTAAAGAGGATCTTACAGGTGGCATATCGCTTGTCCGTGGATTCCACAACAGTCCAGGGCGCATAATCCGTATCGCTGTGGATCAGGATCTCGTCGTATTTTTTTAAACGACTCTTAAATTCTTTATGATGTTTTTTATCTTTTTTGGTGACCCGCCATCTGGTTTCTTTCTTCTTTTCCAACTTCTTCAGGCGTCTTTTCTGTTCCTCTTTGGAAATGATCAGGAAAAATTTTACGATCAGATATCCATCCTTGGACAACATCCCTTCAAAATGATTCGCGTCCTCCACGTTGATCTCCTTATGAAACACCCCCTGATACCAGCTTTGATCGTAAATGTGAATCCGTCCACGTTCCGGGGTTTTGGTCATAAACCGCCAAAAATACGGGCGCATTTGTTCCTCTTCGTTATGGTCGTTTAAGGTAAATACCTGAAATCCTCTGGGATCCATGGATGAGATCATCCGGTTGATCATGGTTCCCTTTCCGGAGGCGTCCACCCCTTCAAAGACGATCATAACGGGAATATTTAACTCCTTTAATTCCCGCTGCAGCGTTCCGATGCGAATCTCCAATTCATCGATCTGCTTCCGGTATTCATCCTTTTCCATGTATTTTTCTACATCCATTTGTTCGATCATACCCATACCTCCTTAAAAAAAGACTGCAGGACAAAGCCTGCAGTCACAGTTTTATGCGTTCTTTTTATTGTAGTTGATCAGACAACCTTTTTGAATAATATCTCTTTCATCATCGGTTAAGTTTCCTAAGTGCATGGTGAATTCTTTCATGCCCTGGGTTACCACATAGGCCTGAATGTTATCCTCCTTATTCTGAATGGCGGATTTAATATCTTTCACCAGGATCACATCGTCTTTGTCAAAGGGAAGGTCTCCTTCAAACACAAAGGGAAGCATCCCCCAGTTGATCAGATTCGAACGGTAACGCTTGGTCGCGTATTCTCTGGCAACATTGGCAAGACCACCCAAAACTCTCTGACAGCTGGCCGCCTGTTCTCTGGCGGAACCATCTCCGGGCTTGGTGGCATAGATCACACTGCCCACTTCCACGTCTTCTGCCTTTAATCCGAATTTCTCCTGAATGGCGTCGTATACCTCTCCCCAACCATCCTCGGTTAAGGTTGTTCCTTCCAATCTGGCTTCTTCCGCTTTCCGCACTTCCTTGGCTTTTCCTACATAAGCCGGATCTTTTCGGGATAACGTAAATTCTGCCAGTCCCAAAGGATTGGAACGGTAAGAAGATGTCTCACCGGAAGGAATCAGCTCATCGGTGGTCGTAACCGGATCATGGATCATGGAAACAACCTTTAATAACACGTTGTCGGTTAACGGATACATGGTCGGCCAATCTACAATATTGGGACCAAACTTGATCTCTATGGAAGGGTCCGCTTTTCCTACACCGTTGTACACACGGTGATCGTAAATGGTTTTATCAAAGAAATATTTCGGCTTCTTAAAGTTTACATCCACGTCCGTTGCCGGAATCAAATATCCCTCATTGGCCGCCGTGGCAGCGATGGAACGGGCGTCCATCAAGGCAACGGATGCGATCTGTCCATTGGTTACCTTGGAACCTTCCCGGTTCGGGAAATTACGGGTGGAATGTCGAATACTCAATCCGTTATTGGACGGAACATCTCCGGCGCCAAAACAAGGACCGCAAAAAGCAGTACGTACCGTAGCTCCTGCTTCTAAGAAGGTGGCCATGGTGCCATTTTTCACAAGCTGCATCATAATGGGCTGACTGGCCGGATACACACTTAAGGAGAACTCTCCGTCGCCGATAAATTTCCCTTCCAGAATATCCGCGGCGTCGCATAAGTTCTCATATCCGCCTCCGGCACAACCTGCGATCACGCCTTGTTCCACATAAATCCTTCCATCGTGGATCTTATCGGTTAATTGGTACTGGATCTCTTTATTATTATCCAGGCTTACCAGGGCTTTCTTTTCTACTTCTCTTAAAATATCGTAAGGATTTTCATTTACTTCCCGAATGGTATATACATTGCTGGGGTGGAACGGCATGGCGATCATGGGCTCAATGGTGGATAGATCCACTTCCACGAGGCCATCGTAGAAAGCCACATTTCCAGGCTTTAATTCCGCATACCCTTCCGGTCTTTGATGGATCTCATAGAATTCTTTCACCGAATCATCTGTTTCCCAGATTGAGGAAAGACAGGTGGTCTCGGTGGTCATAACGTCCACACCGATGCGATAATCCACGCTTAGGTTTTTGACGCCATCTCCAATGAACTCCATGATCTTATTATTTACATATCCGTTGGCAAATACTTTTCCGATAATGGCCAGGGCAATATCCTGAGGACCCACTCCCTTTTGAGGTTTGCCGGTTAAATGAATGGCAACCACACCGGGCATGGGGATGTCATAGGTTTGTTCCAACAACTGTTTGACCAGCTCCGGTCCCCCTTCTCCAATGGCCATGGTTCCCAACGCGCCATAACGGGTGTGGCTGTCAGAACCTAAGATCATTTTTCCGCCTTCGGCTAACATTTCTCTGGCAAATTGATGGATCACGGCCTGATGAGGAGGCACATAGATCCCACCGTATTTCTTGGCACAGGAAAGTCCAAATACATGGTCGTCCTCGTTAATGGTTCCTCCCACGGCACATAAGCTGTTATGACAATTGGTAAGCACATAAGGAACCGGGAATTTCTCCAATCCGGATGCTCTTGCGGTTTGCAGGATTCCTACAAAGGTAATATCGTGCGACGTTAATTTATCAAAACGAATCCGCAATTGATCCATGGAATCTACCGTATTGTGGTTCTTTAAGATTCCATAGGCAATGGTTTGTTTCTTAGCCTCGGTCAGATCCGGGGTTACGCCCGTCTTTTGTTTGATCTGATCCATCGCCTGACTTCCATCGGGAATGATCTCCCCGTTTACAAGCCAAGCTCCTCCATTATGTAATGATACCATAGTATTTCCTCCGTTCGTTCATTCATTTATTTCTCTTCCTAAGTCTATCATACAATTTTTTAAGTCGCAAGTGGTATATAGGAAAAAATAGGAAAAAATCCCATGGATTTCAAGATATGACTTGATATTTTTCTCCTCTTTGTCTAAAATAAAAACTGTGAACAAATTGAAGGGGGTATCTTGCATGAAGCACATTATGAATATTTTAGATCTGTCCGTTGAAGAATTAAATGACTTATTGAATTTAGCGGAAGAAATCTACAACCACCCGGAGCAATACAGGGATAAATGCCACGGAAAGAAATTGGCGACCTGTTTTTATGAACCCAGTACCCGAACCCGGCTAAGTTTTGAGTCCGCCATGCTAAGTCTTGGCGGTCAGGTTTTAGGGTTCTCATCGGCGGATTCCAGCTCTGCTGCCAAAGGAGAAAGCGTTGCGGATACCATTCGGGTCATCTCCTCTTACGCGGATATTTGCGCCATGCGTCATCCCAAGGAAGGCGCACCTTTGGTTGCCTCCACTTATTCTTCCATTCCGGTGATCAACGCCGGAGACGGAGGACATAATCATCCCACACAGACCCTGACCGATCTGTTGACCATTCATATGTTAAAGGGACATATGGACCATTTAAAGATCGGGTTTTGCGGAGATCTGAAATTCGGCAGGACCGTTCACTCCCTGATCAGCGCCATGGTTCGTTATCCCGGCGTAGAATTTGTATTGATCTCCCCGAAGGAATTAAGAATTCCGGATTATTTGCGAAACGAAACCCTCATCCAAAACAAAATCCCCTTTACCGAAGTCAATGACTTAGACCAAGTAATCGGGGATTTGGATATTTTATATATGACCCGGGTTCAACGGGAACGTTTCTTTAATGAGGAGGACTATATTCGTTTAAAGGACAGTTTCATTCTAAACGTAGAGAAAATGAAATTGGCCCGTGAAGATATGCTGGTCCTTCACCCCCTCCCCCGTGTCAATGAAATTTCCGTGGAAGTGGACGACGATCCAAGAGCCGTTTATTTCAAACAAGCTGAGTTCGGCGTCTACGTCCGCATGGCTTTGATCTTGACCTTATTGGGACTGAATTAATTCAGTCCCTTTTCATTTCAGCCGGTGTCGTCGTCTCAGCCGGTGTCATCGTCGCCGCTTTCTCAGATTGAAAGCTTTCGATGACGGTGTAAACAGGTTTTGCTACCACCGATGCCACCACACATTTTAAAACATCTAAAGGCAGGAACGGCACCGCTCCTGCAAGGATTGCCTGTTTCAACGGCAAATGCAGGCTGATCATCATCCACGCCACACCAAAGAGGTCAATGATGAAGATCCCCACAACAACCGTCACCAAAAGATTCCTTGGAATGCTCATTTTCTTGCCTTTTAACAAAGAGATCACCACGGCAGCTACGAAAAAACCAACTAAGAATCCGCCGGATGGTCCTGCTAAAATGCCGAATCCTCCGGTTCCACCGGAAAATACCGGCAATCCACAGACCCCTAACAGCAAATAGATAAAGATCGCAATCCCCGCCTCCGCCGGGGCCAACAACAACGCTAACAGATTAACGCCAAAGGTTTGCCCGGTAATGGCAACCGAACCAACCGGCAAAGGAATCTTAATATAGGCGCACACCACCAAAAAAGCAGTCATGAGCGCGATTTTTGTAATGGATCCCGTTCTTTTTTTTACGTTCATAGAAATTTACCTCTTTTCTTCGTATTTTTCTTTCCGTAAACCATTGTAGCGAAAAAAGAACCAATTGTCAACCATTATTTCATATCAGGTTGACAATTGGTTCTTTTTTCGGTTCTTTATTACAGATCGTATCGTTTTTTTAAAAGCCCTACGGAAAAAAACTTCGGATGGGATCAGAATAAGCCGGTAATATTGCCATTCTCATCCACGTCAATCTTTTCAGCCGCCGGATGTTTGGGAAGCCCCGGCATGGTCATAATATTTCCGGTTATGGCCACAATAAATCCGGCTCCCGCAGAAGGATAGACCTCTCTTACGTGTAACGTAAAATTCTCCGGTCTTCCCAGCATGGTCGGGTCATCCGATAAGGAATATTGGTTTTTCGCGATGCAAACCGGGAAATTCCCAAATCCCAGATCTTCCAGCCGTTTTAACTCATCCAATGCCTTTTTCTCAAATTCCACACCAGACGCACCGTAGATCTTTTGGGCCACGGTTTCGATCTTTTCTTGCAAGGGGAGATCTTCTTCATACAAACAATGGAACTGGCTTTCCCTGGTTTCCAGCAGATTTACCACACACTCTGCTAATTCTTTTCCACCCTCGCCTCCTTGCTCCCACACCTTGGATAGAGCAAATTCACAGCCGGCCTTCTCACAGAATTCTTTAACGAATGCCACTTCTTTTTCACTGTCTGTTACAAAATGATTCAACGCCACAACACAGGGAACGTTAAATTGTTTAATGTTTTCCATGTGTTTTTCCAGGTTGACGATTCCTTTTTCCAACGCCTCCAGATTTTCTTCGTTTAAATCCTGCTTTGCAACGCCGCCGTTGTATTTTAAAGCACGCACCGTCGCTACTAAGACCACAGCATCCGGGGAAAGATTTCCCTTTCTGCACTTGATGTCGAAGAACTTCTCCGCTCCCAGATCCGCGCCGAACCCTGCCTCGGTAATGGTAATGTCTGCTAATTTTAACGCCATTTTCGTAGCGCGAATGCTGTTGCACCCATGGGCAATATTCGCAAAGGGTCCGCCGTGAACAATGGCAGGGGTATGCTCTAAGGTTTGGATCAGATTGGGTTTGATGGCATCCTTTAAAAGAGCCATCATTCCACCTACGGCATGAATGTCCTTGGCAGTTACCGGTTGATTCTCCGTATTATAGGCTACAATGATCTTTCCCAAACGATCTTTTAAATCCTGCAGGTCGTTCGCCAAACATAAGATCGCCATAATCTCGGAAGCCACGGTAATAATAAAATGATCCTCACGAACCACACCGTCCGCCGGTCTCCCCAGTCCAACCACGATATTTCGCAACACACGGTCGTTCATGTCCTCGCAGCGTTTCCAAACGATCTGGTTGGGATCGATGCGAAGTTCATTTCCCTGTTTGATATGATTATCTAACAACGCTGCCAACAAGTTGTTGGCGGAGGTAATGGCATGGAAATCTCCGGTAAAATGGAGATTCAGATCATCCATGGGAACCACCTGGGAATACCCGCCTCCAGCCGCTCCTCCTTTGATCCCGAAACAAGGTCCCAAAGAAGGCTCACGTAAGGCGATCACCGCTTTCTTTCCAATCTTTGCCATCGCCTGTCCCAATCCCACCGTAACCGTCGTTTTCCCTTCTCCGGCCGGTGTGGGATTAATGGCTGTGACCAGTACTAATTTACCGTCTTTTTCATTGGCTTCCACACGCTTCATGGCGGCATCTTTTAATTTTGCCTTATAATCTCCATAAAGTTCCAGATCCGAAGCGCTAAGCCCTAATTGCTCTGCCACGTCCGCAATGGGCTTCAACTCACTTTCTCTTGCAATTTCAATGTCTGATCTCATGTGTAACATCTCCTTTATTTTTTATCCTGCAACGATCTCTGCCACATATTTTAAATATTCAATTCCTATGTTACAATCCGGCGCCACTTTGTAAAGCATCCTGGCTCCCACCACATCTTCGATCTCATTCAAAAGAAAATCCTTCCCGTTGTATAATAGATCAACGCCGGCATAATCCAGCCATAGACGGCTTGTGACTTCCTGAAGAAGATCGGTGGGAAGCTCCGAAACCGGGAAAGGCTCCACACTTCCTCCAACGGAAAAATTACTGCGAAAATCCCCATTTCCTTTACGTTTTACGGCAGCTACGATCCGGCCTCCCAAAACATAGACCCGAATGTCATAAGAATACCCTTTTTCATAGGGCTGGAGAATGGCCGGGCGTCCAGATAAATGTTGGATCGCCTGCTCTCTCATGGTATCGGATAAAAATACTTCCTTCCCTCCATGTCCGTCCAGGGATTTGATCACAAAACCGGGGGAGTGGGGGATTGACTCTTCTGTTACGTTCTCAATTCTTTGGGACGGAATACAGGGAACTTTGTCATGAAAACATTCATAAGTCTTATATTTATCATTGGCAATGGAACTGACCTCATAGGAATTCATGGAACGGATCCCTTGCTCTTCGAGCCTTTGGTTGATCTTCGGACGGATCACGCGAACCAGGCCAAAGGAATATTTTTCTCCGGTCATATCCCGGTTTATCTCTTCCGGGAATGCCAATTTCAGATTGATTCCAAGCTTTTTTCCTTCCCTTATCAAAAACGCGGAAAAATCCTGATTTCTTTTATATTCTTCCGCTCCATAGATTAGTAATCCCTGCATGCGTTGATCAAATCCTCCAAAATCGGAAACGACGCATCGATCCCGGTGGCGTCCCTTAAATTCTTAATATGCGCATTGGAATTCACTTCACAAACCAAATACCCATGCTCACCCAACAACAGATCCACCCCGGCGTATACACAGCCACAGGAAACGGCAGCTTTCACGGCAATCTCTTCCATTTCAGCGGTAATCGTCACCTTCTCACAACTGCCCCCCAGGGAAGCATTGGCACGAAAATCCCTGTGAGAACAACGTTTCATCGCAGCTACCGCGTGATCTCTTACCACCTGGACCCGGTAATCCACCCCTACCTCTTTGTCGATATATTCCTGGAAGACCGGGGAATTTCCCTGCGCGTTCTTCAGCCAGTTCACGCATTCATTTCTCGTAGAAAGCAAAGCCACCTGGGCGCCAAAGGATCCGCAGGCACTTTTTCCTACGCATGGATATCCAAGGCTTTTCTCCACTTGCGCTAAAAAATCAAAATTGGGATAGGCTTCTCCCTCCATACACATGGGCCCAATGACAAAATCCGGCATGGGAACTCTATGTTCTTGCAGCGCTAATACCATATCCCGTTTGTCATCGCAAATACCGATGGCCTCTGAGCTGTTTAATACAAGAATCCCTTGATTTTCCAAGTATTTCGCCAGCCACACGTCCTTATCGTAAAATAACACGAAGTCCGGTTTCTTAGATAATCCGGTTCCCTTGGCCAAAACCTGATCATGGTCTACAACCTGAAGTCCCACTCCCAATTGTTCTGCCGCATGAAGAAACAGATCCGCCTGCTCCGTGAATTTGTGTGTTTTCATAAATCCGTGGACAACCATCCATCCATTAAGATTCTTCATGTGTTTCCTCCGGAACGCCTTCTTTTTCCCGTTGCAAGAATTCTTCAAATTCCGTCATAGTCATTAAGATCCTTCTGGGTTTGGTTCCCTCTTCCGGTCCGACTACACCGGCTTCACACAATTGATCCACGATCCGGGCCGCCCGGTTAAATCCGATCCGGAAGGCTCGCTGGAGATTCCCGATGGATGCTTTTTCTTTTTCGATCAACATACGACCGGCTTCTTCAAATAAAGCGTCCCGTTCTTTGTAAGAATCCATGGCAGGCTTTTCGTCTGTCTTTTGCTCCGCGGATTGATAGCCATCCATTTTATCCGCAAATTCCTGATTGTAAGAAGGACCTTCTCCCTGCTTCTTGATAAAATCCAACACCTTATCCCGTTCGGAATCGGAGACAAACGCCCCCTGCACACGAACCGGTTTGGGATAATCTCCCGGCGCAAAAAGCATATCACCATTTCCCAATAATTTTTCAGCACCCCCCTGGTCAATAATGGTACGTGAATCCACCTGGGAAGAGACACTTAACGCGATCCGGGAAGGCGTATTGGTTTTGATCAAACCGGTGATCACGTTCACCGAAGGTCGCTGGGTTGCCAAAACCAGATGAATCCCCGCCGCACGGGCCAACTGGGTTAAGCGCACAACCGCGCTTTCCACTTCGCCCTGAGCCGCCATCATCAAATCCGCAAACTCATCCACCACGATGACGATCTGGAACATTTTCTTAAATTGCTGATCCTTGTTATAACGGGGACTTGCCACCCGTTTGTTAAAGCTTTTAATATCTCTGACCCCCATTTGAGCAAATAAATCGTACCGATTCATCATCTCCTGAACGGCTACATTTAAAGCAGCCGCCGCTTTCTGGGGATTGGTCACCACCGGGATCAACATATGAGGAATGCCTTCATAAGCCGTAAGTTCTACCATTTTGGGATCCACCATGATAAACTTTACTTCATCCGGACGGGCTTTGTATAAGATACTTAAGATCAGGGTATTGACACATACGGATTTTCCCGAACCGGTGGAACCGGCAATGATCAAATGGGGCATCTTGGCAATATCCGATACGATCACATTCCCGGCAATGTCCTTCCCCACCGCAAAGGTAAGCAAAGGCTTCGAGGACTGATAGGCGTCGGATACCAACAATTCCTTTAGGGTAACCATGGTTCGTTCCGAATTGGGCACTTCAATCCCTACCGCAGCTTTTCCGGGGATAGGAGCTTCAATACGAATGTCCGAAGCTGCCAGGCTCAACTTAATATCATCTTCCAGATTCTTGATCTTACTGACTTTGACACCCTGCGCCGGATACAATTCAAACTGGGTAACACTGGGACCTTTGATCACATTTCCCATGGTGACTTTGACACCGAAGTTATCCAGGGTTTCCTGCAATACGCTGGCTGTTTTGGTAAGCTCCGCCTTGGAATCTCTCCGCCCGGAAAGGGACGGGTCATTTAACAATTCCAACGGAGGCAGTTGATAGGGAACCTCAGCCTCAGCCGCAGCCACAGCCGCAGCTGTAGTCGAGGACACGGGTTCCTTGACGGTTGACGTTTTTGCCTCATTTACCCTCTTTGTCTGGGGTTTCTTTTCATTTTTTTTCAAAGGCTTTTCTTCGTCCGGTGTGACCAAAGACTGAACCGGCTTCTGATCTTTATTTCCGAATTTCCGTTCCAATTCCTCTTCGTATACGGTTTTTTCCGGCTTCTTATCTTCTTTAAAATTTAAATTGGAATCAATAATGGTAGGGGTTACCGGTTTTTCCGGTGTTACAGGCTCTTTCGGTGATCCCGACATCCCCGTGAACGGAGAGGTCTCCGGTATCTCAGGCATTGACCTTGTAGCAGCTGTATCCGGTGTCACAGGCACCGCCTTCTTCTGGAAATTCTTTTTCGATTTTCCCTTTACCGGAACGACCGGTGATAACGGTTTATCCCTCATACGTTCTTCTTGAACATTCTCTCTTTTTATGGGTTGAAGGATCCTTTTATCCCCTCGGTTTCTCCTTCTGGCCGAAGATACGTCGGACGTTGGATCCAATGGCAGATCCTCCCGGTCTAAGAAAGTCGGCCGGGTGATCTTTTCTTGTTTTTCTTTCAAGGAGGCAAAGATCAGCTTCCTTGTTAGCAGAATGATAAAAAGGATCACCAGCATCAGGATCACAACCAGACTGCCCACTCTTCCCAATATCATCTGGAGAAACATTTGGAGGCAGGCCCCTAAAAATCCCCCTCCATTTCGCGAGGAACAGCACATAATATAGGCCTCAAATATGGTTTTCGCCTTAGAATCCAATACCCATTGTAAAAAGGCGTCCAACGCCCAGAAAAGGCCGCATCCAGATAGGATCTTATTCTTTAATTCCTGATTCTCCGGATTATATAAGATAAATCCCGCAACAAATAACAGGATCACCGGCGCCACATACGTAAGCCACCCAAACAAACCAAACAGAAACGCTGCCATTAAGTTCCCGCCTACGCCGCATAAGTGAAAAATACTTAAATACGTAAGGAGCACCAGGGTTGTTATAACGAGCATAAGGATCTCTTTGGATACAGGACTCATCCCGGGTGTTTGTTTCTTCTTTTGATTGGCCATCTAAACCACTTCCCTCTACTTACCGACTTAGTTAAAAAATCGAGTAGGCGTACACCTACTCGATTCTATTCTGTACGCGCTTAAATCACGTGAACGTCATTTTCCGACTGAATTAAACATCTTTCATGCTGAAGGAAATTCTTCCCATACGATCTTTTCCTAAGCAAACCACTTTCACATGATCTCCTAAGGTTAACTCGTCTTCCACATGATTGATCCTTCTCTTGCAAATATTGGAAATATGAACCATTCCTTCTTTGCCAGGCGCAAATTCGATGAACGCGCCAAATTCTTTAATGCTGACCACCGTACCTTCCAGGATCTGACCTTTTTCAAAGTCCGTAACAATAATATCGATCAAACGAAGAGCTTCGTCGATCATTGCCTGATCCGTTCCGCATACGGATACCGCTCCGTCATCGGTAATATCAATCTTCACGCCGGTACGTTCAACCAAAGCATTAATGGTCTTACCTCTTTGTCCAACCACCTCGCCGATCTTAGCGGGATCGATCAGGATCTGCTTGATCTTCGGTGCGTTCGGGCTTAATTCTTTACGAGGCTCGGCAATGGCCGGCGTCATGATCTCATCCAAAATGTAAGTTCTGGCTTCCTTGGTACGCTTGATCGCGCCCTCTACGATCTCTCTTGTTAAACCATGGATCTTAATATCCATTTGGATTGCTGTGATTCCCTTATGAGTTCCAGCTACTTTAAAGTCCATATCGCCAAAGAAATCTTCCAATCCCTGAATATCCGTTAAGATCAAATAGTCGTCATCGGTATCTCCCGTTACAAGACCTACGGAAATTCCGGCTACGGCTGCTTTAATGGGAACACCGGCTGCCATCAGAGAAAGGGAAGAAGCACAGATACTACCCTGAGAAGTAGATCCGTTGGATTCCATGATCTCCGAAACCGTACGAATGGTGTAAGGGAATTCCTCTTCCGAGGGGATCACCGGTAATAACGCACGTTCCGCCAATGCACCGTGTCCGATCTCACGACGTCCGGGACCGCGGGAAGGACGGGTCTCTCCTACGGAATAGGAGGGGAAATTATAATGATGAATGTAACGCTTGTAGGTAACATTCTCATCCAATCCGTCAATCTTTTGTTTTTCTGATAACGGCGCCAACGTGGTAACATTCATCACCTGGGTTTGTCCACGTTTGAACAGACCGGAACCGTGTACCTTGGGAAGCACATCCACTTCCGCGCTTAAGGGACGGATCTGTGTAATCTCACGACCATCGGGACGTTTGTGATCCTTTAAGATCATTTTACGTACGGTCTTCTTCTGGAATTTATAAACCGCTTCATCGATTTTCTCCAACCATTCCGGATGGGTCTCTTCATAACGGGCTTCCAGATCATCCTTGATCTTACGGATGTTCTCTTCACGAACCTGTTTTTCGTCGGTAAATACAGCTTTCTCCATCGCTTCCGGCGTAACAAAATTCACCATATCTTCATAAAGATCTTCCGGTGTGTCAAAATGCTCATATTCATGTTTTGCCTTTCCACACTCGGCTACGATCTGATCAAAGAAACGAATGATCTCGCCATTGACCTCATGAGCCTTGTAGATCGCTTCGATCATAACATCTTCCGGAACTTCATTGGCACCGGCTTCGATCATGATCACCTTCTCACGGGTAGAAGCTACGGTTAAGGCCATATCCGATACCAAACGCTGCTCGGATGTGGGATTGACTACAAATTCTCCATCCACGTATCCGATCTGAGTCGCTGCAGTAGGTCCGTCAAAAGGCACATCGGAAATGCAGGTTGCCAACGCGGAACCTAACATCGCCGTTAATTCCGGCGCGCAATCCTGATCAACGCTCATCACTAAGTTTTCCAACGTTACATCGTTCCGATAATCTTTGGGGAACAGGGGACGCATGGGACGATCAATCACACGACAGGTTAAGATCGCATTGTCACTGGGCTTTCCTTCCCTTCTGGTAAATCCTCCCGGGATCTTACCTACGGAATACATTTTTTCATTGTATTCCACACTTAAGGGGAAGAAGTCAATTCCCTCACGGGGCTTCTCGGAAGCCGTACAAGTGGATAATACCACGGTATCCCCATACTTCATTAAGGCCGCACCATTGGCTTGCGCCGCAACACGACCGATCTCAGCGGTCAACGTTCTTCCGCCGAGTTCCATTGAAAATGATTTAAACATGGTTTCTATTCTCCTTTTTCTATATTTTTGTGCAGAGAGAATCCGAAACATCTGAAAAACCTACGACGCGTCGTAAACTTTTCAGAAGTCTCGGTCATATCTCCCGGCACGATTCAACACAAAATTAATTATAACATATTTTTTTTGAAAAGAAAAGAACTAAGTTCGTTTTTTATCCGGATCGCATGAAACCGGCTTTTTATCCCGATCGTACTACGTTAGTCTTTTATAGGGATAACTGATATCTTCACCATCCCATAATAATACTTCATCATGAAAAACCGGGATCCGCATTAATCCTGCTCCGAACAAATAGGCTCGATCCCGTTCGGCGATCTCATCCAATCGTTTAAAACCTACCCCGATAATGGATTGCTGGTCCGAAGGTAATTCCGGATCGATCCCCATTGTAGGAACGGCATCCTCATCAATTTCCACTAAAAACGTGTACACTTTGTCCACGCCATTGGGCTTATATTCCAAGGATAACGGACGGATCACCCTTCCGGTTACATTGCATTCTTCCTGTAATTCACGTAACGCTGCTTCTTCCGGTGTTTCTCCCTCTTCCATTCCCCCTCCGGGCAAATTATAGAAATCACGGTGGAACATATTGTGCTCCACCAAAAGAATCGTATTGTTACGTATCACCATAGCCTGGCTGCGATGTCGCATAGCGCATCCCCCTTTCCAAAGCTTCTTCTTTTTACAAAATTATACTAAAAAATGGCAACAGGACAAAGGCCCGTCGCCACCATGAAAAACCATTATTTTCTTAAGCCCAAACGCTTGATCAGGTTCCGATAACCTTCCAAGTCATTCTTTTTCAAATAAGCAAGAAGATTTCTTCTTCTACCAACCATCTTCAACAATCCACGATGAGAATGATGGTCCTTCTTATTGCTCTTAAGATGCTCGGTTAACGTATTGATCCTCTCCGTTAAAAGAGCAACCTGTACTTCCGGTGAACCTGTATCGTTGGGGGTTCTACCATATTCCTTAATGATTTCAGCTTTTCTTTCGGTTGATGTCATGTTTCATTCCTCCTGATTCTTTTTGATCACCTGACTCCAAGAGAAGGTCGGAGTTACCGCTCTCTGAGAGTAGGTTCCTATAACTTCAACTTCTTCATAATATCACAGTCTTTGTGAAATGTAAAGAAGAAATTTAAGAAATCGTAGCAATATCCACCAGCGTCATTTTCTTATTCTCCATGGTTTCCAGGCTGGTTAACAGGGCTCTTGCCGTATCCATGGATGTAATACAGGTAACACCGGTTTCAATGGATGTTCTTCGGATCACAAAACCATCGTGAGAATGCTCGCCCTGTTTGGGAATATCAATGACCAGATCGATCTCATGTCCTAAGAGCAGATCGTATAAATTCGGGGATTCCTGTTCGATCTTATTGACGCCGATCACCTGGATCCCCTGTTCTTTCAAGAACCTTTGTGTCCCCCGGGTGGCATAGATCGTATAACCAAAATCAATGAAACGGCGGGCCACCTCTACCACTTCCTTTTTGCCGGGATCGGACACGGTAAGGATCATTTTCCGATGTTGGGGGAGGTTAACGCCGGCTCCTAAGAAGGCTTTGTGCAGGGCCTCATTAAAGTCATGAGAGATTCCTAAGCATTCCCCGGTGGATTTCATCTCCGGACCCAGGCTGATCTCCGCGTCTCTTAATTTCTCAAAGGAAAATACCGGCATCTTGATCGCAATGTAATCCGATTCCTTCGCAAGACCGGTTCCATAACCTAAATCTTTTAACTTCTTTCCCAAGATCACATGGGACGCCAGCTTTACAATGGGGATCCCCGTCACCTTACTGATATAAGGAACCGTTCGGGACGATCTGGGATTTACCTCGATCACATAGACTTCTTCCTCAAAGACAATAAACTGAATGTTGATCAGTCCGATCACATGCAAGGACTTCGCAAGACGCCTGGTATAGGTGACCAGGGTCTCTCTGGTTTCCTTGGACAGACTTTGGGCCGGATATACGGAAATACTGTCACCGGAATGAATCCCCGCCCGTTCAATGTGTTCCATGATCCCGGGAATCAGAATGTCCTCTCCATCGCAAACCGCGTCAACTTCCACTTCTTTGCCCATTAGATATTTATCCACCAGGATCGGATGTTCCTGAACCTGACGGTTAATAATGGACATAAATTCCCGAATGTCATCGTCTTCAATGGCAATCTGCATCCCCTGTCCACCCAAAACGTAGGAAGGACGGACCAGAACCGGATACCCCAATTCATTGGCGGCTTTGAGTGCCTCTTCCGTGGTAAATACCGTCTGTCCCTTGGGTCGCGGGATCTCACACGCTTCCAATATTTCATCAAACAGCTCCCGGTCCTCGGCGGCATCCACATTTTCCGCGCTGGTTCCTAAAATGGGAACGCCCATTTCCATTAAATCTTTGGTTAATTTGATCGCGGTCTGTCCACCAAATTGCACAACGGCTCCGATGGGTTTTTCCCATTCCACCACGTTGCGCACATCCTCCGGGGTCAAAGGCTCAAAATACAGGGTATTGGCAATGTCAAAATCCGTACTGACCGTTTCCGGGTTGTTATTGATGATAATGGTTTCATACCCCTGCTGTTCCAGCGCCCAGGCACTGTGAACCGAACAATAGTCAAACTCGATCCCCTGACCGATCCGAATGGGGCCGGATCCTAACACCAGGATTTTCGGCTTTTCCTCCGACTGCTTTCCTTCATTTTCACTACCAAAACAGCTGTAATAATAGGGGGTCTGCGCCTCGAATTCTGCCGCGCAGGTATCCACCATTTTAAAAGCGGCCAAAAGGTTATATTGTTTTCTTAGGGCTAACACTTCTTCTTCCTTCATCCCCTGATACTTCGCAATAACCGAATCCGGGAATTCCAGGCGTTTGGCCTCTTTTAATAAGTCTTCCGTTAGATCCTCCGCCTTTAAACGCTGCTCCATCTCTACCAGGACAGATATTTTATCAATAAACCATTTATCGATCTTGGTAATGTCATGGATCTCATCGTACGTGGCGCCCTTTCGCAAGAGCTCCGCAATAATGTAAATACGACGATCGTCCACGATCTTCACCCGGTCCAACAACTCCTCTTTGGAGCGAGACGTATATCGCCCAATGTCTAAGCTGTTTACATTCTGCTCCAGGGAACGAAGGGCCTTCATCAGGGCTCCTTCAAAGTTGGTGCAGATACTCATCACTTCTCCCGTCGCCTTCATCTGGGTGGTTAATGTACGCTTCGCCGAGATGAATTTATCAAAGGGCAAACGGGGGATCTTCACCACGCAATAGTCCAGAGTCGGTTCAAAGCTGGCAAAGGTCTTTCCGGTAATTCCATTGGGAATCTCATCCAGGTTGTAACCCAGGGCGATTTTCGCTGCCACCTTGGCAATGGGATATCCCGTCGCCTTAGATGCTAAGGCCGAAGACCGGCTGACACGGGGATTTACCTCGATCACACAATATTCAAAAGAAGTGGGGTTCAAGGCAAATTGCACGTTACACCCTCCGGTGATCTTTAATTCCTCAATGATATTTAAAGCAGAGGAACGTAACATCTGGTATTCTTTATCCGAAAGAGTTTGGGACGGAGCCACCACAATACTGTCTCCGGTATGAACTCCCACCGGATCCAGATTTTCCATGTTACAGACGGTGATGCAATTTCCCGCGTGATCCCGCATTACTTCGTATTCAATTTCTTTCCAACCGGCAATGCTCTTTTCGATCAGGCACTGCCCGACTCTGGATAAACGAAGTCCATTGCCGCATATTTTGACCAGTTCCTTCTCGTTACCGGCAATTCCGCCACCGCTGCCTCCTAAGGTATACGCCGGCCGAATCACCACCGGATACCCGATCTGATCCGCGAACGCCACAGCGGCTTCCACGCTTTCCACGACTTCACTAGGGGCAATGGGCTCATGGATCTTCTCCATAGTATTCTTAAATTCCAATCGATCTTCCGCTTTTTTAATGGTTAAGGAGGTGGTTCCGATCAGGCGTACCCCGGACTCTTTTAAAAATCCGGATTCCTCCAATTCCATGGCAATGTTTAACGCAGCCTGCCCCCCTAAGGTAGGCAACAGACTGTCCGGATGTTCTTTTTCGATCAGATTTTTCACGACCTGGGCCGTTAACGGCTCAATGTAAACCCGATCCGCAATGTCTTTGTCCGTCATGATCGTAGCCGGGTTGGAATTCATTAAGACAACTTCCATCCCCTCTTCTTTCAAAGAACGACAAGCCTGGGTTCCCGCATAATCAAACTCCGCTGCCTGTCCGATCACGATGGGACCGCTTCCAATGACCAAAACTTTTTGAATCTCTCCGTCTTTAAACATCCTTACACCTCTTTATCCATCATTTTTATAAATTCATCAAACAGGGTCTCGGAATCCTTCGGTCCCGCGCAAGCCTCCGGATGAAACTGAACCGTCACCACCGGGTGGGACTTGTAACGCAACCCCTCTACCGTTTTATCATTCACATTGATAAAGGAAACCTTCGCAAGGTTTGGATCAACGGAATCTTCCTTCACCATATAGCCATGGTTCTGGGAAGAAATATAGACCTTCCCGGAATCCAGATCCTTTACCGGGTGGTTGGCGCCTCGATGACCGTATTTCATTTTTTCGGTATCAAAGCCAGCCGCCAGAGCCATTAACTGGTGCCCTAAACAAATGGCAAAGATCGGAACATCCGACTCATATAATTGTTGGATCTCTTTGATCACCTCCGGGCAATCTTTGGGATCCCCGGGACCGTTGGTGATCATGATCCCATCCAACGGTTTTTGTAAAATTTCCTCCGCTTTGGTTGCCGCCGGATAAACCGTTACCTTACAGCCTCTTGTCAGCAGGCTTCGGATAATGTTGTATTTCGTTCCAACGTCAAGAATAGCAACCTCCCTTTGAACGGGAACGCTGCTATCGGTATCCAAATCCCCCGGCGCGTAGGTTGTAACCTCTTTGGAAGTCACTTTGGAAACAACGCCCCGGACTTTATATTCTTTTATTTTTGCCACCGCTTCTTCCAGATTGTAATGGGAATTGGTGGTGATCATGCCGTTCATGGTACCTTTGTTTCGTAGGATCTTTGTTAAAGCACGGGTATCCACACCGGTGATCCCCGGAATATTTTGCTCGATCAAGAACTCTCCAATGCTTTGTTCTTCTCTGAAATTGCTGGATAATCTGGCCAATTCCCGAACAATAAAGCCATCCACATGGGAAAATCTGGATTCCATATCCTTTCTACAGATTCCATAATTTCCGATCAAAGGATACGTCATCACCACGGCCTGTCCGGCATAACTGGGATCGGTTAAGACCTCTAAATAGCCGGTCATGGACGTATTAAACACGATTTCGGTTATGACTTCTCTGGAACTGCCTACGCTGTTACCGGTAAAAACCGTTCCGTCTTCCAGAATCAAATAAGCATTCATTTCTTGAACATCTCCTTACGTTTCTTAATACCTGTCGAATGTGAGGATCATTTCCGCCATTTCCACCAGGCCCGTTCCACTGTCCATGCTTAATTTTTGAAGATAGTGATGGGCTTGTTCTTCTGTCATATGGTTTTGCTCCATTAACAACGCCTTGGCGCGATCCAGGGTCTTTTCCTGCTCTCTGGTCCGGATCGTTCGTTTCTTTCTCCGGCTTCTTCCTGAAAAAGAAGTTTCCAGCGTACGAAGGGTACGAACAAGAGAATGGCTTTTTAACGGCATGGCCAGACATAGGATCTCGGAACTAAAGCAGTTATCAAAATGTGGTGGGGTTGCCAATAAAAGCATGGTAAACTCCCGTGGCATATATTGAAAGATCTCACTGTAATGCATGTCTTTCAGCCGGTAACCGCAGATCATAACGCCCTTTTCGCATTCGTTGGCAAGACTTATCACCTGAGCACCGCTGTCACATGCAAGTATATCATCAAATCCGTTTTGATTCAAAAGATTTTTTATTTTTTTTGCATTTTCTATATTAGGCAAGGCAATGAGCACCCTCATGTCAAACCATCTCCTTTACCGGTTGGTGGTTTCTCTTAAATGCGATTCAGGTATTCATGCACTTCCCACTGGGTTACCTGTTTGGAAAACTCAATCCATTGATTTTCCTTTTCTTTCAGGTAAATACCGGACAAGGTTTCTCCGATTACATCCTGTATGAATGGATCCTCCTTATAAGCTTTCACCGCTTCATGAAGGGATCGGGGTAAAATATCAAATTGGGTATGATCCTTCATTCCTTCCTCTAAGCACACCGGCGGCGTACTTTTCTTCACAATTCCTTCCAGGCCGGCAGCCAGGCATCCAGCCAATACCAAATAGGGATTGCTGGCACCATCCGGGCTTCGTAGAACAACTCTGGGATTGCTTCCCACATCGGTAATGCGGATCAAAGGAGTCCGACTGTTCTTAGACCAGGTAACTTCCACCGGCGCGTTATACCCGGGGACCAGTCTTTTGTAGGAATTAATGATGGGATTGTTAATTAAGGTCAACCCCTGAATGTGCTGGATCAATCCTGCCATAAAGTGATAGGCTTCTTCACTTAGGCCATCCTCTTTCGTTCCATCCGCGAATAGATTCTTTCCATCCTTTAACAAGGACATATGAACCGCCATGGCAGAACCTTTCACGCCGTATTTCGGTTTCGGCATAAAGGTGGCGTGATACCCATGACGTTTGGCTACGGTACGAACGGCCAATTTAAATGTTAACATATTATCCGCTGTTTTTAAAGCCTCATCCATATGAAAATTAATACAATGCTGGGCAATCTCATTGGAATGATAACTCTCATCTACGGAAAATCCCATTTCTTCCAGTGCCAGCACGATATCTCTTCTGGCATTTTCACCGGCGTCTACCGGACCTACATCAAAGAATCCTCCGCTTTCCTGGGTATGGGTGGTAGGATTCCCCTGTTCATCCGTATCAAACAGGAAAAATTCATTTTCCGGAGCAACCAGAAACGTATAACCCATGGACTTAGCCTTTTCCAGCACTTTCTTCAAGATGTAACGGGAATCTCCTTCATAGGGCGTACGATCCAAGTTTACAACATCGCAGATAAAGCGGGCTACTCTTCCGTTTTGCGGACGCCAGGGAAAGATGGTAAAGGTATCCAGATCCGGGATCAGGAAATATTCCGTAAAATCCTCGCTGTCATAACCACTGATGGCCGCGCCGTCAAACACAACCTTCCCGTCTAAGATTTGATCCAGGTGATCCGCGGTCATAGCCAGGTTCTTCAAATTTCCGAAACTATCCACAAATTGAAGGCGGATAAATTCCACATCTTCCTCTTCCACTAAATTTACAATGTCTTCTCTTGTTAACATCCCCATGCAAGATTCTCCTTTCTCAGATTAAATTGGTATAACCCATTAAATCCTTATCCACTTCCTTGGCAACCTGGCGTCCTTCATAGATCGCCCATACAACCAGAGACTGGCCTCTACGGCAATCGCCGGCGGCAAATACACCCTTTTTCGTGGTTTCGTAACTTCGCTCCAAGGTTTTAATGTTGGTGCGTTCCGTCTCTTCGATGTCGAATGCCTTCTTCACGTAATCTTCACTTCCTAAGAATCCGGCAGCAATTAACACGATCTCTGCCTTCCGGACTTTTTCCGATCCTTTTACGATCTGCATTTGCATACGTCCGGTCTTGGGATCTTTTTCCCAGGAAAGGTCCACGGTTACGATTTCTTTCAGGTTTCCTTTGCTGTCTTTATGAAACTCCTTCACCGTTGTTTCATAGATCCTGGGATCCTCACCAAACACTGCGATGGCTTCTTGCTGACCGTAATCGGTTTTTAAAACCTTCGGCCACTCCGGCCAGGGATTGCTTTCCAGTCGTTCCACCGGAGGCTTCGGCATCATTTCTAATTGTATCACACTTTTAGCCCCTTGTCGAATGGCACTTCCCACACAGTCATTTCCCGTGTCTCCACCGCCGATCACAACCACGTTCTTCCCTTTGGCATCTACAAAATCCGCATCCTTATCTCCCAACAGATGTTTGGTCACGCCGGTGAGATAATCCACCGCAAAATAAATTCCTTTCGCTTCTCTCCCCGGCGCTTTAATGTCTCTGGGATGGGAAGCGCCGCAAGTAAGGATCACCCGGTCAAATTCCTTCAAAAGATCTTTCGATTTTATGTCTTTTCCTACATCGCAGCCACAGCGAAATTCCACGCCCTCTTCTTCCATCACCGTCACTTTCCTCTCCACAATGCTCTTCTCCAATTTCATATTGGGAATTCCATACATAAGAAGACCGCCGGGACGGGAATTCCGTTCAAATACCGTGACGGAATGACCTCTTTTATTTAACTGATCCGCGCAGGCAAGACCGGAAGGACCGGAACCAACCACAGCAATTTTTTTCCCTGTACGCACCGAAGGCACCTTGGCATCCATATATCCATGGGCATAGCCATATTCGATGATGGCATTTTCATTCTCTTTGATGGTAACGGAGGTGTCGTTCAATCCACATGTACAAGCGACTTCACAAGGCGCGGGGCAAACACGGGAGGTAAACTCCGGAAAGTTATTGGTTCGAAGAAGGCGGGACAACGCCTGGTCATAAAAACCCAAATACAACGAATCATTAAATTCCGGGCACATATTGTGCAAGGGACAGCCGGATACCATTCCGTTAAACAACTCCCCGGACTGACAAAAAGGCACACCGCAGTTCATACATCGGGAAGCCTGTTCCCTGCGCTCTTCTTCCGATAAGGGAAGGTGAAATTCATTGTAGTTCTTAATTCGTTCCAACGGGGGAATTTCGGCATTCCCCACTCGTTCATATTCCATGAATCCAGTTGCTTTACCCATTTTTCATCCGACCTTTCTGTGCATAAAATGCTTCAATTAACGCCTGCTTCGGTTCAAATCCCTTTTCCTCCATCAACGCAATGCTTTGCAGCATTTTCTGATAGTCATAGGGAATGATCTTCTTAAACTTGGGAAGATATTCTGAAAAATGTTCCAGAATATAAGTTCCCTTGGGACTTCCCGTCTCCTTTACATGCTGAGAAATCAGATCCTTTAACTGCATGACATCAAATTTATCCGACACGGATTCCGAAGAAACCAGTTTTTTATTTAATTTCAGATACAGATCCGAATCCTCATCCAAGACGTAGGCAATTCCACCACTCATGCCGGCTGCCAGGTTCTTGCCGGTGGGTCCTAGAATGACCACACAGCCACCGGTCATATATTCAAGCCCATGTTCTCCTACTCCCTCAACCACCGCGTACACGCCGGAATTTCTGACGCAGAAACGTTCCCCGGCCACTCCGTTAATGAACACTTTCCCGCTGGTCGCTCCATAGAGGGCCACATTTCCTACGATAATGTTCTCCTCCGGCAAATACGACGCTTTCTCAGACGGGGATAGGATGAGTTTTCCTCCGGATAAACCTTTCCCGAAGTAGTCGTTGGCGTCTCCGGTTAAGCGCATGGTTAAACCCTGAGGGACAAAGCTTCCGAAACTTTGTCCGCCGCTTCCTTCCGCCTCAATGGTAAAGGTATCTTCCGGCAGCTTGGTTCCAAAGTGCTGCGTGATCTCCGAACCAAACCGGGTTCCCAAAGCACGATCGGTATTGGTCACCTGACAATGGATGGTTTTCTTCTTGCCGGTTTTTAATTCCTTGGCAAATTCTTTTAAGAACACCTTTTCATCCATGGTCTTTTCCAGCTGAAAATCATATTGATCTTTTACCGTGGATAGACGACCTTTTTTCTTGGCAAAGGGGTTATTTAAAATGTTGGATAGATCCACCTTCTGTACTTTCTCCCCTTCCAGATCCTCTTTCCTCTTTAACAGATCCGTTCGTCCGACCAGCTCATGGAAGTGACGAATGCCGAAGCGGGCCATGATCTCCCGCACTTCCTCGGCGATAAATAACATAAAGTTCTCCACATATTCCGGCTTTCCTTTAAATCTCTTACGCAGTTCCGGATTCTGGGTGGCAATCCCCACCGGACAGGTATCCAGGTTACATACACGCATCATTACACATCCAAGGGTTACCAACGGCGCTGTAGCAAAGCCAAATTCTTCCGCTCCTAACAGGGCAGCGGTGACTACATCCTTCCCGCTCATTAATTTCCCATCGGTTTCGATTACGACTTTTTTCCTTAATCCGTTCATCAACAGGGTCTGATGGGTTTCTGCCAATCCCAATTCCCAGGGAAGTCCCGCGTTATGAATGGAACTTCCGGGCGCCGCTCCGGTTCCTCCGTCATAACCGGAGATCAAAACAACTCTGGCTCCGGCTTTGGCTACACCGGCAGCTACGGTTCCCACGCCGGCCTCCGAAACCAGTTTTACGCTGATTCTGGCCTTATGGTTGGCATTTTTAAGATCATAGATCAACTCCGCCAGATCCTCGATGGAATAAATATCATGGTGGGGTGGCGGCGAGATCAAAGATACCCCGGAGGTAGAATGCCTGGTCTTGGCGATCCAGGGATATACCTTCATGCTGGGAAGATGGCCGCCTTCCCCGGGTTTTGCCCCTTGTGCCATTTTGATCTGGATTTCATCCGCGCTGACCAGATACTCCGAGGTCACCCCAAATCTTCCGGAGGCTACCTGTTTAATGGCGGAGCACCGGTTCACCGGCTGGTTCTTGCTGGCCAGACGCTCCAAACTTTCTCCTCCTTCACCGGAATTGGATTTCCCATGTAAACGGTTCATGGCAATGGCCAGAGTTTCATGGGCTTCCTCTGAGATGGACCCATAGGACATCGCCCCGGTTTTAAACCGTTTTACAATCTCTTCCGCGCTTTCCACTTCCTCCAGAGGAATGCTCTTCTTGGGATATTTAAATTCCATAAGATTCCGAAGGGAAATATATCGGTCCTCCTTATCAATACGGGAGGTGTATTCCTTGAATAATTCATAGCTTCCAAGCCTTGTGGAAAGCTGTAATAAATGAATGGTTTTCGGATCATACAGGTGGTCTTCTTTCCCGCTTCGGCTCTTATGACGTCCCAGGCTGTCCAGGGTAATATCGGTATCCAATCCCAGGGGATCAAAGGCTTTGTCATGAAGATCCTCCACCTGTTTTTCCAGATCTTCGATGTCAATTCCACCGATCCTGGAAACCGTTCCGGTAAAATAGGTGTCTACCAGTTTTTGAGAAAGTCCCAGGGCTTCAAAGATCTTAGCCCCCTGGTACGACTGAATGGTAGAAATTCCCATCTTGGACGCAATCTTTACAATTCCGCTTAAAACCGCTTTGTTATAATCATCCACCGCAGCATAATAATCTTTATCCAACATGCCGTCGTGGATCAATCCATGAATGGTATCCAGGGCCAGATACGGATTGATGGCAGTCGCGCCATATCCCAACAACGTCGCAAAATGATGAACTTCTCGTGGCTCCGCGCTTTCTAAGATCACAGAAAGAGAGGTTCTCTTCTTGGTGGTTACCAAATGCTGTTGTACGGCGGAAACCGCTAACAGGGAAGGGATCGCCACATGGTTTTCATCCACGCCCCGGTCGGTTAGGATCAAAATATTGGCCCCGTCCTTATACGCCCGATCGGCCTCTAAATACAAACGGTTGATGGCCTTTTTTAACGATGTGTTCTTATAGTAGATAATGGGAATTTCCGCTACGTGAAAGCCCTTGACTCTCATTTTCTTGATCTTTAACAGGTCGGTATTGGTTAAGATCGGATTGTTGATCTTCAAGGCCAGACAGTTCTCCGCCGATTCCTCCAACAGGTTTCCGGCTTTTCCGATGTAAACCGTGGTGGATGTCACTACCTCTTCCCGGATGGCGTCAATGGGAGGATTGGTTACCTGGGCAAAGAGCTGCTTAAAGTAGTTAAATAAAGGCTCCGGCTGCTTACTCAATACGGCTAACGGCGTGTCATGTCCCATGGCCGCAATGGGTTCGCTGCCATTTTCCGCCATGGGCAAAATGGTATTTCTCACATCCTCATAGGTATAGCCGAACGCCTTTTGCAAACGTAAACTTTCCTTGTGATCGTAAGACTTGACTCTCGCATTGGGAATGGGCAGATCGTGAAGCTTTACCAGGTTGTTATCCAGCCATTCTCCGTAAGGGCGCCGGTTGGCGTAAGATTCTTTTAATTCTTCGTCATCGATCAATCGTTTTTGAACGGTGTCCACCAGCAGCATTTTACCGGGACGAAGACGTTCTTTCTTTACAATGTGTTCCTCCGGAACCGGCATAACGCCTACTTCCGAGGAAAGGATCAATTGATGATCATCGGTAATATAATAACGGGAAGGACGTAATCCATTTCGATCCAAAACAGCCCCCATGATATCTCCATCGCTGAAGAGTATGGACGCCGGACCATCCCAGGGTTCCATCATCGTTGCGTAATATTGATAGAAATCTCTCGTTTTCTGAGATAAATACCGGTTATTGGACCAGGGTTCGGGAATGGTGATCATAACAGCTAAGGGGAGCTCCATGCCACTCATTACCAGGAATTCCAAGGTGTTATCCAACATAGCGGAATCCGATCCTTCTGTATTTACCACCGGCAAAACTTTGGACAGATCCTCGGATAAATACCCGGAGTCCATGTTTTCTTCTCTGGCCAGCATTTTATCCGCGTTTCCGCGAATGGTATTGATCTCACCATTGTGAACGATGAAACGGTTGGGGTGGGCGCGCTGCCAACTGGGTTGCGTGTTCGTACTGAATCGGGAATGTACGATGGCAATGGCGGAACGATAATCGGGATCACGTAAGTCGTCAAAAAACATAGGAAGCTCCGATACCAAAAACATTCCTTTGTAGACAATGGTCCGACTGGAAAGAGAAACCACATAAGTGTTCTCGTTGGATTGCTCAAAGACTCTTCGGGCAACGTAGAGTTTTCGATCAAAATCCAGGCCTTTCTCTACATTTTCCGGTTTCTTTACAAAACCTTGTAAGATCACCGGCATGCAAGATACCGCCGCTTTTCCTAGAATTTCCGGATTGGTTGGCACTTCCCGCCATCCTAAAAAATCCAATCCTTCTTTTTCTACAATTGTCTCAAACATTTTTTTCGATTGGTTTCTTTTGAATTCATCTTCGGAGAAAAAGAACATTCCGACGCCATATTCTCTTTCCTCTCCTAAATCCATGTTCAATTCCTTTCCCACTTTGGAAAAGAAATCATGGGAGATCTGAAGAAGAATCCCTACACCATCTCCGGTTTTTCCTTCACCGTCTTTTCCGGCACGGTGTTCTAAGTGCGCCACAATATCCAACGCGCTTTCCACCGTTTTATGACTTTTCTTCCCATCCATGTTCACAACGGCACCAATGCCGCAGTTGTCATGTTCAAAGGAAGGGTCATATAAACCGATTGCCTTTCTCTTTGCCTCTTCTACATACATTCCTTTCATGAAAAATCACGTCCTTTCCCTTCTTTGTGCCATTTCAGGCACAAAAAAAGATGTCGAAGAAGAACCCATAACGGTTCCTTCTTTCGACACCTTTGTCTTGAAAACGATTATATATGATTTGTGAAAAATTCGCAAGGATTTTTTTGAAAAAATAAGGATTATCATTAACTTCTTAAGAAAATAAAGTGATTATCATTTTGACTTTATATTTTTAAGTTTAATGTATTTTCCTTTCCATTTCCCATTTTTCACTTATCCCAACACCTTTTTCATGATCCGGATCATCTCATCGACATGCTTTTTCTCCAGGATCAAAGGCGGAACAAACCTTACCACATTGTGACCGGCGCTAAGTACGATCAAACCTTCTTCCAACGCCTTTTTGCAAATATCACCCACCGGGATCGTAACTTCCATTCCTAACATAAGCCCCATCCCTCTTACATCGGTAATACAATCATAGCTTTCCTTTAAAGTTAAAAGCTGTTCTTTCATATAGGTTCCCACTTCATTTACATGAGAGATCAGGTTCCATTTGTGGAATTGGTGAATGGTTTCCGCCACCGCACGACAAGCCAGAGGATTTCCTCCAAAGGTTGTGCCGTGATCCCCCGGTTCCAGTGCCTTCGCAATCTCCGCTGACGTAGCAAAACAACCCACCGTCGCCCCATTTCCCACACCTTTGGCCATGGTGATCACATCCGGACGGATATCGAATTGCTCAAAAGCAAACATGGTTCCGCATCTTCCCATTCCACATTGAATCTCATCGCAGATCATAAGAATATCCTTTTCGTCGCAGATCTTCCGGATCCCTTCCATAAACTCTTTGGTGGCAGGATAAATTCCTCCCTCTCCCTGTACCGCTTCCAGGATAATGGCACAGGTCTTGGAACTTACCAGGGCTTTTACGGATTCCAGATCGTTGAACGTTGCAAATTTCACACCGCGGATCAACGGTTCAAAAGGCTCTCTGTATTTCTTGGTTCCCGTTACGGACAAAGCCCCCATACTTCTTCCGTGGAAGGCCTTGTTCATGGAGATCACTTCATAACAATCTTCTTTTCCCTTCATCCGGGCATATTTCCTGGCAAGTTTTAACGCTCCCTCGTTGGCCTCGGTTCCGGAATTTGCCAGGAAAACCTTCTCCATATCCGTAATTTTACAAATGGCTTTGGCCGCGTCCTTTAACGCCTGGGAATAAAAAAAGTTGGAAAAATGAATTCCTTTATCGATTTGATCCTTTAACGCTTTTTTAAATTCTTCATTGCTGTATCCTAAGGCGCTGACGGCAATTCCTGCTCCAAAGTCCAGATATTTGTTTCCATCCACATCGTATAAGTAAACTCCCTCTCCATGATCCATCACAACCGGATACCGGTTGTAGGCGTGAAGCAGGTGGGTTTCTGCCTCTTTCTGATACTCTTCGTTCTTACTCATAACCGCTTCCTCCAATCCATACATCTATTTCGATTTCGGACCCTTTGGTTCTCATTCTGTTCGGATCCTTATCCTTCATTTCTATTCCGGATGCTTTTCCTCTTTTTCATGATTGTAATAGGAACTCTGTCCTCCGATAAAGGCCGTTCCAATTCCCTTTTTCGTATAAAATTCCAGCAGCAGACAATGCTCTCTTCGTCCGTCAATGATATGCACCCGATTTACACCGCCTAAAACCGCATCGATGCAGTTCTTAAGCTTCGGGATCATACCGCCCCCTACAATGCCATCGGTGACCAAAGCCTCCGCCTCCTCCACCGTTAAGATGGAGATCAGGGATTTGGGATCATCGGCATCCAGGCGCACCCCTTCAATATCCGTCATGAAGGCCAACTTCTCCGCCTTTAAGGATTTGGCAATGGCGCAAGCCGCATCGTCCGCGTTGATGTTGTAGGCTTTATAATCCTTGCCCAATCCAATGGGCGCAATGATCGGCACAAAGTCATTTTTTAACAGGGTATTGATCAGGTCTTTATGAACTTCTACCACGTCTCCGACGTATCCAATGTCTTTTCCACCGGCTAACTTCTTCTTACAGATCAGCGTACCACCGTCTTTTCCACTGATTCCGGCCGCCTTAACCCCTAGTTTTTCCATTTTCTGAACCAGGTTTTTATTTACTTTATTTAGAACCATTTCCGCCACTTCCATGGTATTCATATCCGTAACACGCAAACCATCCACAAACTCCGGTTCCTGTCCCTGCAGGCGAACCCACTTGCTGATCTCTTTTCCGCCGCCGTGAACGATCACCGGCTTCATTCCTACCAGCTTCAAAAGTGCCACGTCTTTGATCACGCTTTCCTGTAAACCGTCGTCCAGCATAGCGCTACCACCGTATTTTACCACGACGATCTTATTATTAAAATCCCGAATGTAGGGCAGGGCTTCAATTAATGTTTCCGCCTTTAATACCACATCATTCATTGCTTCTTTTGTCATGTTCTTTCCTCCTACGAACGATAATCTCCATTGATCTTCACGTATTCATAAGTTAAGTCACACCCCCAGGCCGTAGCGGATTCATCCCCGCTTGCCATATCGCAATACACCTTCACCACAGGCTCCGATAAAACCTTCGTAGCCTCTTCCTCGCTGTAATCCGTAGCCATTCCTTTGGAAACCAGGCGGATCCTTTGATCCGTTCCGATCAGATCCAGATTGACAAGCTCCGGATCGAATTCCACGCCGGCATAACCTAAGGCGCAGAGGATCCTTCCCCAATTGGCATCCGACCCGTAGACCGCTGTCTTAACAAGATTGGACGTGATCACGGATTTTGCCAGGATCCTGGCTTGTTCTACCCTTGGCATATGATCCACTGTCACTTCCAACAGCTTGTTCGCGCCTTCTCCATCGGCTGCCATTTGCTTGGCCAAAGCCACCGTTACATAACGAAGTGCCTGGACGAACTCCTTCCATTCCGGGTCCTTCTTCCCAAGAGAAATCCCAGCCGCTCCATTGGCAAGAAGCAGGCAGGTATCGTTGGTCGAGGTGTCCCGATCCACGGAGATCATATTAAAGGAATCCTTCACCGCATCCTTTAGGACTTCTTGCAGATCGGAATGGGAAATATCCGCATCGGTGGTGATCACGGAAAGCATGGTTGCCATATTGGGATGGATCATCCCCGATCCTTTACTCATGCCGCCGATTTTAATCGTCGTTCCCCGAACGTCTAAGGAGGCAGCTGCTTCCTTGGGAACCGTATCCGTTGTCATGATCGCCTTTGCGGCCGCAAGTCCTGCTTCGAGTCCTTTATCCAGGCATTTCTTTAATAAACCGGCGCCCTTTTCAATGGGGGGCGTTACCAGAGGAACGCCGATCACACCGGTGGATGCCGTAAGAATTTCCAAAGGTTGAACCCCCATCTCTTTTGCCACCGCTTCTGCCATAAAACGATTGCTTTTCCTTCCTTCTTCTCCGGTACAGGCATTGGCGATCCCACTATTTAAAACCACGCCGCGTACCGGGTCCCCCTTCTGAACGATTTCCTGGTCGTAGACCACAGGAGCAGCTTTTACTACATTTGTAGTAAAAGTTCCGGCCACTTGAGCCGGAAACTCCGACCAAACCAGTGCCATATCTTTTCGATCTTTATATTTAATATTTGCTTCCACACCTGCCGCTAAAAAACCTTCGGCAAATGTTACGCCACCATTCTCTTGTTTCATTGCTTCACCTGACTTTCCTTCCATTTATTACGGAAATACCGGAACAAGTTTTAACCCTTCATTTTCCGCCAATCCAAACATCAAATTCATATTTTGAACGGCCTGCCCAGCTGCCCCCTTCGTAATATTATCCATGGCGCCGGTTAGGATCACCCGATTGGTTCTCTCATCCAGAAAGGCATTGACATCAACAAAATTACTACCTTCCACCCAACGGGTTTCGGCCGGAATCCCTTCCTTTAACACCCGCACAAAATATTCATCCTGATAATAGGTTTCATATAGATTTCGGATCTCATCCCGGGTAATCTTCGTCTTAACATTGGCGTAAGCCGTAACAAGAATCCCCCGGTTCATCGGTGCTAAGTGAGGAGTAAAATTCAATTTCACCTCTTCCCCGCTGGCATAGCTTAACTGCTCCTCGATCTCCGGGGTATGGCGATGGTTGGATATGCCATACGCCTTCATGCTTTCATTTACTTCACAATATAAATTAGCCACTTTCCCGGAACGACCGGCGCCGCTCACACCGGACTTGGCATCAATGATCAACGTGCTCATGTCCAACACCCCTTCTTTTGCCAAGGGATAAATACTAAGGGTGGAACAGGTCGGATAACACCCGGGATTGGCGATCAAACGGGCACCGGGAATCTTGGATCGATTCAGCTCGGGAAGACCATACACCGCTTCCTTTATAAATTGAGGGCTTTGATGTTTGATCTTATACCAGGCTTCGTAGGTTTGAACATCTTTGATCCGGTAATCCGCGCTTAGATCGATCACTTTCGCATTCGCCAGAACTCCCTCCGTTAAAATGGAAGCCAGATACCCCTGGGGCGTTGCCGTGAAGATCACATCCACTTCCTTACTTAATTGAACCAGATCGTCCCCCTGACACACATGATCGACCAATTCAACCATATTTCCAAATACATCCGCATACCGTTGATCTACATAAGACTTCGATCCATACCAGACGATCTCCGCCTCCTTATGCTGTAACAACAAACGAACCAGTTCCTGTCCGGCATATCCGGTGGAACCGATAATTCCAACTTTAATCATAAGAATCCTTCTTTCTTTTAATCGAATCTTTTAAACGTTTATCGTTTATGCTAATGATATCGTTCGTACGTGTTTCAATCCTTTGTACGTGTTTGAATCGTTGTGACATCTTCCGGTGGTTTATGCAACATTATGCATAATATTCATATTTTATGCATAATTTACCGGTTTTATACAAACGTATTCTCATTATATATGAATCCCCATGATTTTGCAACATTTTTTCAAAAAAATAATTTTAGGTATTGCATAATATTCACTTTTGTTGTATATTGGTACAAGAACCCATGCAAATGAAGCATTTAGTAAAACATTTTAAAGGAAACTATGAAACGGAGGTTTTACCATGAAGGAAAAAGTAATCCTTGCTTATTCCGGTGGATTGGACACGACAGCCATTATCCCCTGGTTAAAGGAAAATTATGATTACGAAGTAATCTGTGTTTGCATCGACTGTGGACAGGAAGAAGAATTAGACGGTTTGGAAGAACGCGCGATCTCCTGTGGCGCTGCCAAACTTTACATTGAAGATGTAGTGGACGAGTTCTGTGATGAATACGTAGTCCCCTGTGTACAAGCTCATGCGGTTTATGAAAACAAATATTTATTAGGTACATCCATGGCACGTCCGGTCATTGCCAAACGGTTGGTGGAGATTGCCCGAAAAGAAGGCGCTTCCGCGATTTGCCACGGCGCTACCGGAAAAGGAAACGATCAAATTCGTTTCGAGTTGGGAATCAAAGCATTGGCTCCCGATCTTAAGATCATTGCCGCATGGAGAAGTGACAAATGGGACATGGATTCCAGAGAGTCTGAAATCGCTTATTGTGAGGCTCATGGCATCCATCTTCCCTTCTCTGCGGACTCCAGCTATAGCAGAGATCGTAACTTATGGCATATCAGCCATGAAGGTCTGGAATTGGAAGATCCTGCCAATGAACCGAACTATGATCATCTCCTGGTGTTGGGTGTCAGCCCGGAGAAAGCTCCGGATGAAGGGGAATATGTAACCATGACCTTTGAAAAAGGAGTTCCCACTTCCGTAAACGGAAAAGAGATGAAAGTTTCCGATATCATCCGTGAATTAAACCGCTTAGGCGGCAAACACGGCATCGGGATCATCGACATCGTAGAAAACCGTGTCGTAGGAATGAAGTCCAGAGGCGTTTATGAGACACCGGGCGGAACCATTCTTTATGAAGCCCATCAACAATTGGAAGAGTTGATCCTGGATCGTGAAACCACCACCTTAAAAATGGACTTAGGCAATAAATTTGCTCAGATCGTTTACGAAGGAAAATGGTTCTCTCCTCTTCGGGAAGCCGTGCAGGCATTCATCGAATCGACCCAGCGTTACGTAACCGGTGAAGTAAAATTCAAATTATACAAAGGCAATATTATCAAGGCTGGAACCACTTCTCCCTATTCTCTTTACAACGAGGATATTGCTTCCTTTACCACCGGTGATCTCTATGATCATCACGACGCGGAAGGATTTATCAACCTGTTTGGTCTTTCCACAAAAGTGCGCGCCATGAAAATGCAGGATTTGAATCAATAATCCAAATCAATCCTTCCTAATCATAAGAAACATCAAAAAGAAAACCCCTCTGTTCGTTTGGACCATCCAGGATGTCCACTCGAACAGAGGGGTTTTTTATGTTTGTATGAAAGATCGACGATCGGTTGATTTACCCGATGGCTCTTACGGATAAGACACCTTCCAGCTCACGGATCGTTTGGATCTTATCTTCTGCTAAACGGGAAGACAGATCCAACATGGTATACGCGTAATCTCCACGACTTTTATTTACCATGTTCCAAATGTTGATCCCTTCATCGGAAACAATGGAAGTAACCGAATGGATCACACCTTTTACATTGCGATGGCATACACAGATTCTCTGTTCCTGTTCGCAGATTCCCGCATCACAGGCAGGGAAATTCACTGAATTCTTAATGTTACCATTCTCAATGTAATCCTTGATCTGCTCTGCAGCCATCACCGCACAATTATCTTCCGCCTCATAGGTACCACTTGCTAAGTGGGGCATGGTGATCACGCCGGGAACTCCCAACAATTCATCGGTCGGGAAGTCTACAATGTATTTTTTAACCTTACCGGAAGCCAATGCATCTTTAATGGCAGAAGCTTTTGCGATCTCTGCACGAGAGAAATTCAAAAGAATCACGCCATCTTTGGTCTTAGCAATAAACTCCTCGTCGTATGTTTCACGGGTTTCATCGGTAAGAGGCGCATGAATGGTGATCACATCGGAATTACGAATGACCTCATCTTCACTTACCACTTGCACTTTGTTGGACAAAGAAAGGGCAGTTCCTACGGAAAGATGGGGATCGGTTCCTAACACATTCATACCAAGATTGATGGCGCTTTCTGCCACCTTCGCTCCAATGGCTCCCAGACCGATGACACCAATGGTCATTCCCTTGATCTCATGACCTACAAACTGGCCCTTGCCTTTTTCCGCCATCTTCGGCACCTGATCTCCATTGCCCTTTAAGCCCTCGGTCCACTCAATGCTCTCCAACACGTTACGGGAAGCAATGATCATGCTCGCCAACGTCATTTCCTTAACTGCATTGGCATTGGCACCAGGTGCGTTAAATACGACAATTCCCTGTTCCGAGCACTGATCCACCGGAATATTGTTCACGCCGGCGCCGGCTCTTCCAATGGCAACCAGATTCTTCGACAATTCCATGTCATGCATCGAGAAGCTTCGAACGATGACAGCGTCTTCATCTTCACAATCCGCGCTGATTTCATACTTGTCATCAAATACATCGTTGATTTTTTCTGAAATCTTATTCAGAGTCTTGATCTTATACATAATCTTCCTCACTTTCTTTGCCATCACTTTCTGCAATGGCCTACTAAAGAAAATTGTATCTTTTTCTTACATAAATGTCAACCATGATTTTACAATTCCCGGTTACGATTCACAGTCAGTATGGTATAGTTGTGCAGATTGACAGCTTGCTGGCATATCTGCACAACTATACCATGCTGGCTGGAATCAGCAACCTGTCCCTTAATGATTGGGGCTGCCGCGATAGCGGCGATAGAGTCCCTCGCTTGACGCGTCGTGTCAGCTTGCTGAACACGACCAAGAGCGCATAGCGGGCCCCAAGAATTGGGACAGGGGGCTGTGAATCGTAACCACCATTTCCCAGACAGGCGAATCAGCAACCTGTCCCCGAATGATTGGGGCTGCCGCGATAGCGGCGATAGAGTCCCTCGCTTAACGCGTCGTGTCAGCTTGCTGAACACGACCGAGAGCGCATAGCGGGCCCCAAGAATTGGGACAGGGGGCCTAGAATTCTCTGGAAACACACAACCTGCCCCATAAAATTGGGGCAGGTTGCTGTGGTTCGTTATAAATGTACTATTTTCCCGTTGGAATTCCCGTTGAGATCATCGTTTCTTAGATTCCTAAATTATCCTCACAATATTCAACCAGAAAATTTCTTCTCTTTTGCATGAATTCGATCATGGTATTGATCTTATCATCAAACGGTTTCCACGTGATTCCGAAACGATCATAAAATTCATTCATTAACGGTTTATAAAGAGCTCGCAATTCCTCTAACTCCTGAATGGCCTCTCCATCCGGATCCGGGTTAAAGTCGTTGTCGGCAATGTCTAGCAAACGCTCTTTGAATTTTGCTTTGAAGGAATCATTCTTAATAACCGCCGCAAACAAAGAATCATTGGTGATCGTACGAGCAAGACTATCGGTGTTATATCGATCTCCCGAGCCATATAACCCCATGGTCTGATCGGTATCATAGATTAAATATCTCCATTTCCCGTCTGCGTAAGGATTGGTTTCGTCGGTGGTCCGGGTTCTCCACAGATAATAATTCTTCTTAGGACTCCAGTCGTTATTGGAAAGATAAATCTCAGCCGCATAATAGTCCGTGAAACTTTCAATGTCCATTTTACTGCAGAAATCCTCGTATACGGAATCATCCGTAAAATCTTTGTTGGCAAACGCCATCAATTCATCAAACAACGCCTGATCATCGGTGGTTCCTTCATCCAGTTCATTCTCCTTGAAGGCTACCACATTGTCCTTATCCACGCCGAAATTGTTCTCAATGTCGTTGTCATTGTAACGCTCGGTAATGTTATAAACGCCCCAATATTCTCCATTTAAGAACATTACGCAAGGGGTGGATGCCTGGGTTGCAAAGTTTCGATTCTTCAAACGTCTTTGGTTGAATACGTCACGGATCTTTGTGTATTCACAATCGTTTCCACCATTCCGGATGATGAATCTCTTGTATTTTTTAATCTGCTTTCCGTCTTGATCCACATCACCGGGAATCAAGGGGTATTTCAGATTTTTGTTGCCATACTTATCGCTGAAATAAATACGGAAACTCTTTTGTCCATACATTCTGCTGGCACCGCCATGAATCCGAACACCGGCTTTTTCTGAGAACAATACGCTTCCATCGGATCCATTGAGATATTCAATGGTAACCGGACGCTCCCAATCAGAGCCGGATTGGGTATAATTCCCTACATAATTCCAATACTGTCTGGAATTAACGACGTAAGAGGATTCCGTGGAACTCTTCCAATCATCGTATAACTTACCTAAGGCTAAAATTCCGGTATTATAATCCAACAAATCGGTAGGATCGATCACCAGGGATACAATATTTACATTGGGATAACGGTTTGCCAGGTCGTTGTTAACAAAGAATGTATTGGTGGTTACCTCGGAAGTGGTCCCATCCGGCGCTACGGCGATCACACGAATGACAGTAGCTTTAGCCACCTGATCGGCCGTAGGGGTATAATCGTAACCACTGTTGGGGATCAACATTTTCTTAATATTTTCAGCCGAAGACAACGAATTGGCAGTACCATTCATATCTTTGATCTGAATTCCTTTGCCGTCGTATTTGGTAGAATCGGTGGTAGGCAGGCTTCCATCGGTTGTATAATAAAGCTCCGTGCCTTCCTGAGACGCCAAATACAAGGTAAATCCATCCTCATAAGCTCCGGTTCCCTTTGATAACGTAGGGGTATCCGGCGTTCCTTCCACATATGCCTCTCCCACATAACGAGGAAATTCCTCGCCGGGCTCTTCCGTTTCAACGGCAGCAGGAGTTTCGGTGGCATCGGTAGGTGGGGTAACTTCCGGCGATTGACCAGGTTCCTCGGATACAACCGGTTCCTTGGTTTCATTGGCTTCCGGATTGGCACTCTCATCCGGGTTTGTGCTCTCATCCGGTGATGCACTCTCATCCGGGTTTGTGCTCTCATCCGGGGACACACTCTCATTCGGTGATGCACTCTCATCCGGCGCGACACTTTCATCCGGGTTTGCGCTCTCATCCGGGGCGGCACTTTCATCCGAGGATGCACTTCCTTCCGGCGCTGCGGATGTGGTTGCGGACGTACTTTCCGCAGGTGCTGCGGATGCGTCTGAGGCCGCGCTTCCAGTCGGTGCTGCGGATGTGTCTGCAGACGTAGTTCCGGTAGGCGCTGTCGACGCATTCACATTGGTCGACGGATCCGTTACGGTATTTCCATCTTTTTTAGCCTTTACCGTAACTTTACAGATCAATTTTTTACCGGCAACCTTGGCGATCACTTTGGTTTTTCCAACTTTTTTCGCCTTCACCACACCTTTTTTCGAAACGGTGGCAATCTTCTTTTTCTTGGATTTCCACTTAACCTTCTTCTTGGTTCCCTTGACCTTTAGTTTTTTCTTGCTTCCAACGTTCAGAGTAAGCTTTTTCTTGTTTAATTTTATCTTACTCTTCGCCAACAAATTGGGCATTTGCACGCCGGCGGCTACCAAAGCCACGGCCAGAGACGCCGCGATCCATCGTTTTGCATGTGCGTTTAATCTGTTCATAACTTCTTCCTTCCTAAATTACTTACTTGATTGACACTTGCTTCCTTTACAGTTTCCTTATATTCCTTATGTACGATTATCAAGCAGACTAATTTCATTATACTGATTCATGTCTCGGATTTCATTGAACTTTTACGAATTTCAATTGATACATCACGCAATCCTACCCCTTATGATCCTTCCGATATTGCCCCGGTGTACAACCCACATATTTTTTGAATTGCCGACAAAAATGTTCCACGTTCTGGTATCCGCACCGGATGCTGATATTGTTTATGGATTCATTGGAGCGGGATAACAAAAGCTTCGCATGATAAATGCGGCTTTCGATGACCTCTTGCATGCAGGAACAATGAAAAAACTGTTGATAATATAATTGCATGGAACGCTTGCTTAAATTCACCGACTCAGCCATGGTCTGCAACGTCCACTCTCTATCCGGCCGGGATTTAATCTCGTTACGTAAATGTTCAAACACCATTTTATATTGTAAATGATCTCCTCTGGAGGCGTAATCATGCAGCCTATGAAAAATAATATGCATCAATTCCTCCAGCACATATTCACGACTGCCATGACTCCAATAATTCTCATCCGCCACCGCCTGCCAATACACCTTATAACAGGCATAGTCCGGACAGTAAACCGGAGTCCCAAAGGGGATAAACCCCTCTGTATACAAAGGCTCATCGCAATCAAAACGGATCCAGGTATAGATTAATTTTCCTTCTTTTGCCCTATAATGCACCCGTTGCCCCGGTTCATAGAGAATGCAGGTACTTACCGGGTACTCCTTCATTTCCCCGTCAACCTCGATCACGGCTTCGGATCCAAATAAAATAATCTCATACTCCCCTTTCCCGAAGATCAAATTGTCCTCAAACCCCTCTTCCATCACCTGGTCGATCATGGCGTAAATCACTTTAAACATATAGATCCCCCTTTTCACCTTCTCCTGGATTATATTTGAAATTATCCTTTCCCTACGCCTATGCTGCCCGGTTTTTCCCTTCTTCTAAATTTGACCTTTCGATTCCCATATGATACAATTAAAAGACGTTAAGAAAGGAAAAAAACATGAAAACAAAAATCCCCTTATTCTTTGTAATCATTGCATTGATCATACTCTGTCCCTTATTCTTAGGAATCGGGTATTATTTGGGTTGTAAAAATTTTCTTTTCCATCAATTAATAATTGATATCTTCTTAATTGTTCATTAGATATAAGATCGAAAATTAGTATTTTATTATCTATACAAACTACAAAAAATTTATTTTTTAATACAACATAACTTTTAATATTATGATATTTCCCATATTGACTGTATTCAAAAATTTGATGACTAACATGAGTTAATTTCAAAGACTCAATTGCTCTTTTTGCATCTTCTTTGGTAATATATTTTGGTTTTTGTCCCCTATAATAACTAAAATCTCCATCATAATAATCAGTATCTTCAGTCTGCTTTAATTTCTCAATTTTTTCATTATTTGTTATTTCTTTTAGTTGAATTTTATCTATAATAATTATATTATGCTCTGGACCACCTAATGAAGCACCACAAAATATCTCGGAGCAAAAAATAAAATTAGTTTTATCTAATTCATGAATCATTTTTAAACCTCTAGAATATGCCTCAATTAAAATAGTAGAATATTCATTTTTTTCATTTAATGAGTATATTTTATATCCATAATTACTAACACATATGAATCTATTGCCTGAAATTTTTTTAATAAATGTAGGTATATATGCTTTTGGTGATGCAAAACAACCTGAATAAGAATTTTGCAATTTATAGCCAGCTCTTGTTTCATCTATTG
>CALGGT010000016.1 GCA_937915825.1 uncultured Eubacterium sp. | reverse complement strand
ACCGAGATCTACACTCTTTCCCTACACGACGCTCTTCCGATCTCTAGCGCTTATAAGGCCTTTTTTTAACAGATACTGTGTTGTATCAATGACAAAACTGGTTCTTATCCTGCTTTTAACGCTTTCTAACTCCGCTACAATGCTCTCCACAGGAAATCCCTGCTGCATAAGCTTGTATGCAATGAGTACTAAAAGCCCCGTAGAGGATGACACACCCTCAGAGCATACAACGCTTACATTATCAAAGGATGCGGCGGCTTCTTTTGCCCTGTCATAATCTTCGCTCATCGAGGAAGAAATCGCAATATAGATTATGTTATGAGCCGTCTTTAAAACACTAGCAAAGAAATCTATATATTCGCCAATATAAGGGGGCTTGGAATCTGCAGTCCGGCCACTCTTTAGATAGTTAAGCATCTCGTCGGAATCCATCTGAACTCCGTCTTTAAACTCCCCATCCTCGGTCTGTATCATAAAGCTAATTAGAGGAAGCCTTAAATCCCTTATCATGTAGTCGGGAAGATCGCATACGGTATTTGATGTAATTACCACCGGAAGCTTGCTGATATAGCCTCCCGTCATGTTAATCTCCTGTCCTAGCTTTCTGTCCGTCCCCTTTATGGAAAGCTTGTCTGATGAAATCTTTGAAGCTAGCATCTCCTCTAAGGCAGCGCCAGAAACCGGTTTTATCAGATAACCGTCAAAGCCTACGCTGGCATATAATTTTTTAGCGTCGCTTCCCGCATTTGCGGTAAGTGCGATTATAGGGGTATTTACATTTAACCCTCCCTGCTGGTTTTTAATCTGATCTAAACATTCAATGCCGTCCATCTGCGGCATGAGATGATCCATTAAAATGGCATCATAGCTGCGCTCTAAGGTTTTCTTTAAAGCCTCCCTGCCGCTTTTTGCCGTATCTATATGCATTTTCGTTCCAAGAAGCAGGCTCTTTTCTACCTCTAAATTCATCTCGTTATCATCAACGATAAGTACAGCGGCATCTGTGGCAGTGAAAATGCTTTCATGCTCGCGGCGCTTCGCCTCGCTGTAATTATGTATGGTAAGGTCGCCTACCTCTAAGGGATCGGATATCCTCTGCCTGATATTAACCTGGAAGGTTGAACCCTCACCGTAAATACTGTCTACGACTTTATTAATGATATCACGAGTGCCGTCTATAGATTTGTATCTTGTATCATACAAGGCATCCTGTGTATCTTTAAACGCTTCATGAATTACCCTTATAGCATCTTCTCTATATGTATCTTCGTAACTTGCTATTCTGTAACCGTCGGGCAGTTCATCAAATTTCAAACTTTCGAGAATTCTCTCTGATGAAGCGTTGCCCATGATAAATCTTAGAATAGCCAATCCTATAAATTTAAAGCCCAGTCTTGTAATATCGGCAGTATATGTTGATTGATGACCGAGCATCGGATATGATACAACTTTATTCTGACGTTCAATTTTTGTCAGGCTTAAGAATTTTTCTATCAGAAGTTTTATTTTTGCTGATTCGTCTTCTATACCCACGCAATTCTCAGAGGAAGCGAGAACAAACACGGAAGAAACCTGCCCAATTATCATTATGAAGATCTATTGCTTGCCTATAATCTATACAAGGAACGTAATTTTAAAAACATGGCCGTGATCGTGGATACCAATCACGCAAACTCCGGAAAACAATACAACGAGCAGATCCGTATTGCCCACGAGGTATTGGAGAGTCGCCGTTTCAACGAGAACATCCGTAAAATGGTGAAAGGTCTTATGATCGAAAGCTACATTCAAGACGGCGCGCAGAAGATCGGGGAACATATTTACGGCAAATCCATTACCGATCCTTGTTTAGGCTGGGAGAAAACGGAGATGTTGATCCACAACATCGCGGATAAGTTATAAGAGTGAAAGAAAGAAATAGAAAAGAAGTTAGAAAAGAAGCCAGAAAGGGAACCCAGAAAGGACAGATGGACAGATTATGAGTAAGATTCTTTTTACATCGGAGTCGGTAACCGAGGGACATCCGGATAAAATATGCGATCAAATATCCGATGCTATCTTAGATGCTCACGTAGCGGGAGACCCTATGAGCCGCGTGGCATGTGAAACCATTGCAACCACCGGATTGGTTGTGGTTATGGGAGAGATCAGTTCTTCCGCCCAGGTGGATTTTCAGAAAATCGTACGAGATACCATCCGGGACGTAGGATATAACGATTCGAAAAAAGGATTTGACGCAGATACCTGTGCCGTAGTGGTTGCGATGGATCAACAGTCTACGGATATCGCCATGGGTGTGGACAATTGTCTGGAAGGGAAAGTGACGGATGAATCGTTGGATTCCATAGGAGCCGGCGACCAGGGAATGATGTTTGGATATGCAACCGACGAAACCCCCTCTTATATGCCGTATCCGATCTTCCTGGCTCATGGTTTGACCCTGCGTTTAACCCAGTGCCGAAAAGAAAAGATCATACCGTATCTATTGCCGGACGGAAAGGCGCAGGTTACGTTGGAATATCATCCGGACGGACGGGTGAAAAGAGCGGACGCCATCGTGGTCTCCACTCAGCATTTGGATCAATACAACGGGAAAGAAGTGACCTGGGAACAGATTCAGGCCGATGTGAAAAAAGAAGTGATCGAGGCGGTCATTCCGGCAGAATTGTTGGATGAGGAAACCAAGTTATATATGAATCCCACCGGACGTTTCGTAATCGGCGGACCCAACGGTGACAGCGGATTAACCGGACGTAAATTAATGGTAGATACCTACGGCGGATGGTCCCGTCACGGCGGTGGCGCCTTCTCCGGGAAAGACTGTACCAAGGTGGATCGTTCGGCAGCCTATGCGGCCCGCTACGCCGCAAAGAACCTGGTAGCTGCCGGTTTTTGTAAGAAAGTGGAGATTCAACTGTCTTATGCCATTGGCGTGGCCAATCCTACCTCCGTACGTGTGGATACATTTGGGACCGGCGTACGTCCGGATGAAGAAATCGCGGACATTCTAACGAAGGAGTTTGATTTCCGACCGGAAGGAATTATCCGAATGTTAGATCTTAGACGTCCGATTTACCGGAAAACATCGAATTATGGCCATTTTGGACGAGATGACAAGGATTTCACCTGGGAGAAGATCGACCGGGTGGAGGACCTAAAGAAATATTTATAATAAACTGGCGGGATTTCCCATGGGAGATCCGCTGATCTGCTCTCATAGTTAAATGGATATAACAGCCCCCTCCTAAGGGGCAGTTGTAGGTTCGATTCCTACTGGGAGTATTCGAAAAAAACGGAAAAGAACAAAAACATAAATGAAGGGAACGAATGGAACGGAAAGGAGAAGCCGTATGAAACAGTTTTTGAAACAAAAAGGGATTCCACTAGTACTGCTTTGTTTGGGATTGTTGGCGATCCTTCCGTTGATGGTGCCGGGCCGGATTCACGCCGGCGCGTATCTCAAGGATATTCGCTCTTTTTATCTAAAAAAGGAAAATGGCGTTAAAAAAACCAGCGGCAGAAGAACGTACCGGATTCAGTTAAAGGCCGGTCAAACGGTAAATCTAAGCCCGGTCATCAAGGTAAGTCCCGACCGCGATAAGTATAAAGAACTGGCGTTTTCCAGTTCCAATAAGAAGGTGGTTACGGTTTCTAAGAAGGGGAAAGTAAAGGCCAAGAAGCGGGGAACGGCCCGGGTGGTTCTGTACTCGAAGAAACCGAGGAAAAAATCCAGAAAGATCCTTATCTTGAAAGTAACGGTATCCGGCAAGCAGAAAACGAAGACATCCTCTTCGTCACCATCTCCGTCTGTAACCCCGTCTGCATCTCCGTCGGCAACCCCGTCGGCAGTGCCGTCTGCAGCGTCAACTGCAACAGCGCCTGCAGCCTCTTAAACTACAATTTACGGAACCAACGTTTGGTGTAGTGTAAATATAAATAAAAGTTACTAAATAACGAAAAGCCATGAACTTGAGCGGATCCTCAAAGTTCATGGCTATTTTTTAATACGAACTGTTTGAAGGCTATCACGAAAGCCTTTTCGTTTCATCCCTAAGTGGGGGCCTCCAAGGTCCTCACCTCTTTTTATTCATGATATAAGACAGCAACCCGTTGATGCCGGCAAACAGCAAGCAGGCCCCGGATAGAACGATTAGAAAATCTGCCAATCTTCCCGGGTGAAAGAAGATCAAGAATCCGGCGATCAGTTCCAGTACGGCTAAAATCGTGCCGAATATGTAAGCTCTTCCGTCGGTAAAGAGGGGCCCGTAGAACAGAATATGATTCAGGCCACTGATGAAAAGAACGAGTCCTATAACGGCCGGGAAGAAATTAATGACAATACCGGGGCGAACCAGGATCAGAAGTCCCAGGATCCCCATGACGATTCCCGCACCGAATAGAAGGGTATACTGACTTCGGTCTTCTTCTTTCCGGTAATAACGGATGATCTGGAAAATCCCCCATCCGACCAAAAAGGCGCCGGCCAGTTGAACCAGCCAGTGGATCACAGGTTTCCCCGCGATGATCAGGATCAGACCAAAGAGGATTTTGGCCACGGCCAGGACCCATTCATGAACACGAAACGTTGTTATTTTCAATAAGATCACCTTCCTTTATAAATTTCTGAACCAGATCCGGATCTTTCCCCGTGCGATCGATCTTCTCTACGCCGGAGGAAACATCGGCAAGATCGGGAGAAAGAATTTCATGAGCGCTGGCAAGATTGTCCGGATTTAACCCTCCTGCCAGAATAAACATTCGAGCCCCAATGGCATGCCGGATTCCCACCAGATCATTCCAATTATGGGTCATTCCCGAGCCGGGGTCTCCATTATCAAAGACAAATCCCTGAATCAGAGGGTTGGACCTATATACGTCCAGGTCTCTCACCTCATCTCCGTTGAAAGCCTTCCAAACCGGAAGAGGATAGGAAGGAGGCAAGGTCGGAAGGGTCCCATGGATCTGAACCACGTCAAATCCTGCGTCCCGGATTTCTTCCAACTGTTCTTCCGTAGGATCTACCACCACGGCCACCGACTGCAAGCGGGGGCTTTTTTCAGCCAATATTTTTTTCGCCTGGGAAAGGGATATATTTCGATGACTCTTTGGAAAGAAGAGGATCACGCCAAAATATTTTAAGGTCCGGGAGTCGCGGGCGAATTGGTTTAATAGGCGAATCTCGGACAAATGGCGGATGCCGCAGATCTTTAAGTTCATGATGTCACCTGCCTTGCGTAAAAGTTTCCTTAAAGGAATGAAAAAAACGTACATGCTCTACTGGATGGGATCGCAACCGGAAATCTACATGCTCCACCGGATGGGATTGCAACTTGGAACATACATGTTCCACTCGATTATATCACATGCCGGAAAGCAGGTAAATATTTTTTTCAGGAAACGCTACGATTCCCAACCAAGAATCATGAATCCATGCGAAAAAAGAGTACACAAAGGAAGGAAATTGTGGTAAAATAGTAGTATCTGAAGTTGTCTGTAGAATTGGAATAAAGAGAGGCGGAACATGGCAAGGAAAAAAAGGTTTTTGGAACCGATCAAGCCCCGGTCGTCACCCTTTGTCTGGGTCGCCGTGGGAACCTTAATCATGACCGTTATTATGGTCGGGATGATATTCTGGGTCGAGACGAAGGAAGTGGAAAAAACCTATTCCGTAACGTCGGAGGACATGGATTCCCCGTATGCCATTTTTGATCGGACCATGCTGTTAAACAGTGGAACAAAAGCAATCTATTTGAATATGCAGGAGCGCGGGAGAAGAAACTCGGATATTTTTCTGCAGCCGGAGTATTATAAGGAGCTAAATCAACAATTACAAGAAAAATATTCCACCTTGGCGGTGGTCATCGACCAAAGGGTCGTCTATGAAGGGGATACCGTCATGTGTGAAGATATGCTGCATCCGATCCTGTCCGAACCCAACAGTGAGACGGAAAAGGACGGCAAATACATCGAAAGCAACGGACACGAATATTTCCTGAAGAAGATGGGATTTATGACCAAGGATGGGAAAGAGGGAAGCATGTGCATTATCACGAAGCTGGATGTCCAGCTCCCTCATATTCTGGCCATTACCTGGGGTATGGTGATCGTAATGTCCTTGCTGCTTCTGTTTGTGGTCCTCTTTGGAATCGGTTTTACGTATTATAACATCCTCCTCCCCATTCGTGAATTGGGGCAGGCGGCGAAGGACATCGGAGCGGGCGATATGGATACGGAGTTAAAGAGTCGTGCCGGTCAGTTCGAGGAATTGTACCGGGAGTTTAATGACATGCGCCGGGCCTTAAGAACCAGTAATAAAGAGCGGGATGAGATGGATGCGTTAACCAAGGAAGTGGTAGGGAATATTTCCCATGACTTAAAAACCCCCTTAACGGCCATTCGCGGTTATGCGGAGGGGATCTTGGATGGAGTGGCCACCACACCGGAGCGAATGCGCAAATACGTAGATGTGATCTATACCAAAGCGAAGGATATGTCCCGGCTGGTTGAGGACTTGTCTTATTTTACCAGAATGTACCAGAAAAAAGAGATCTTTAATTTTGACATGGTGCGGGTGAAGGAATTTGTGGCGGAATGCGTGCCGGAATTAAGCATGGACTTGGAGACGCAAGGTATGAGCCTGGTCTGTGTATGTGACGTGTCTTCCCGGACGGAGGTCTATATGGACCGGGATAAGATCAAGCGTGTGATCGTGAACATTACCAGCAACGCGGTAAAATATATGAACCGGGAGGAAGGGGTGGTCCTTTTTAAGATCACGGAAGATCTGGAACAGGTGGAATTTATGATCCAGGACAATGGCCGGGGGATTCCGGCGGATGAGCTGCCTATGATCTTTGACCGATTCTACCGGACGGACAGTTCCAGGAATTCTAAGACCGGAGGAAGCGGCCTGGGTCTTGCCATTGTAAAGAAGATCATTGAAGAGCATATGGGAGTGGTTGGAGCCGGAAGTAAAGAGCGAGTAGGGACGGCCATTTATTTTACATTGCCGAAGGGAAAGGAAATCAAGAATATGTTACAATCGAAACAGGAAGAGTCTTACGAGGAAAGGGGAGAACGTCGTGAGTAAAATATTGATCGTAGAGGATGAAGAACAGATCTTAAATCTGGAAAAGGATTATCTGGAGCTCAGCGGCTACAGCGTGGAAGTGGCCCGAGATGGAAATACCGGTTTAAATATGGCGTTGACCGGAGACGCGGATCTGGTGATCCTGGATATCATGCTGCCGGGAATGAGTGGCCTGGATATCTGTTCGAGAATTCGTGAATACTCGGAAGTGCCCATTATCATCGTGTCAGCGAAGAGAGAAGACGCGGACAAAGTCAAAGGTTTGGGACACGGTGCCAACGATTATATGATCAAACCGTTCAGTCCCAGTGAGATGGTAGCCAGGGTAAAGGCGCAATTGGAGCGATACAAGCGTGTCCGGGAAGTAATGGAAACCCAGGGGCATGACAGGATCGAGAGTCGAGGGCTTCAGATCGATAAGATCGCCCGCCGGGTGTTTGTAGACGGAGCGGAGAAGAATCTGACAACCAAGGAATTTGACTTGTTGTTTTTCTTAGCTTCTCATCCGAACCGGGTATTTACCAAAGAAGAATTATTGGAAAATGTATGGGAAAGCGATCCGGATGATTCGGATCCGGCAACGGTAACCGTTCACGTTCGGAAGGTTCGGGAGAAAATCGAATCCAATCCGCAAAAGCCTAAATACATCGAGACGGTCTGGTCGGTGGGGTACCGGTTCATAGAATCGTAAGATCCGACATTTGTTGCGTTGTAAGATCATAAATTCACAGTGAGGAGGTAGAATTATGAGTTACTTGGATACATATCAAGAGTGGTTAAACAATCCTTATATTGATGAGGATACGAAAAAGGAATTACAGGGGATCCAAGGGGATGAGCAGGAGATCAAGGAGCGTTTTTACGCGGATTTGGAATTTGGAACCGCGGGTCTGAGAGGAATCGTAGGGGCCGGAACCAACCGCATGAACATATATACCATCCGGAAGGCAACCCAGGGACTTGCCAATTATATCATTTCCAAGGGCATGCAGGAAAAGGGAGTGGCCATTGCCCATGACTGCCGTCACAAGAAGGATGAATTTACCCGTGAGGCTGCGTGCTGTCTGGCTGCCAATGGGATCAAGGCGTATGTTTTTGACGATCTGCGCCCCACGCCGGAGCTGTCATTTGCCATTCGCGAGCTGGGATGTGTATCCGGCATTAACATTACCGCCAGCCACAACCCGCCGGAATACAACGGCTATAAGGTGTATTGGGAAGACGGCGCCCAGATCACGCCGCCCCATGACGCGGGAATTATGAGCGAAGTAAAGGCGGTAACGGATCTTTCTATGGTTAAGACCATGTCCGAGGACGAAGCGAAAGCGGCGGGCTTATATATTACCATTGGTGAGGAGATCGACGCCCGGTACATGGAAGAATTAAAGAAAAATGTTCTGCATCCGGAAGCCATCGAGAAAGTAAAGGACGATCTGACCATTGTGTACACGCCGCTGCACGGAGCCGGGAATCGATCGGTGCAAAGGGTGTTAAAGGAGCTGGGATTTTCCAAGGTATTTGTGGTTCCGGAACAAGAACAACCGGACGGAGATTTTCCCACGGTCAGCTATCCGAATCCGGAAGCAGCCGAAGCATTTGAACTGGCTCTGAAATTAGGAAAAGAAAAGAACGCGGATCTGATATTAGCTACGGATCCCGATGCGGACCGCCTGGGCGTATATGTAAAAGACCAGAAGAGCGGAGACTACGTTTGCCTGACCGGAAATATGTCCGGGTCTCTTTTGGCCTGGTACGAGATCAGCCAGAAAAAAGCCGTGGAAGGGAAACTCCCGGAGGGCGGAATGCTGGTAAAAACCATTGTAACCACGAATATGGTGGACGCCATTGCCAAGGCTTACGACGTAGAGGTCGTGGAGTGCTTAACCGGATTTAAGTGGATCGGAAAGGAAATCCTACGAACCGAGGAAACCGGGAAAGGCGCCTATTTATTCGGCTTTGAGGAAAGTTACGGGTGCCTGATCGGAACCCATGCCCGTGACAAAGACGGAATCGTAGCATCCATGGCGCTTTGTGAGGCAGCGGCCTTCTACAAAGTCCAGGGGAAAACGTTATGGGATGCGATGCTGGAAATGTATGAAACCTTTGGCTATTATAAGGACGATGTGATCGCGATCACCCATAAAGGTGTGGAAGGGATCGAAAAGATTCAAACGATCATGGCCGACCTTCGCAAGAACCCGCCCACGGCATTTGGCAATTATGAGGTGCTTCGCTTCCGGGATTATCAGGTAGGCGAGATAACGGATCTGAAAACCGGTGCCAAGGAGAAAACCACACTCCCGCAATCCAACGTGTTGTATTTTGAATTAACGAATGACGCGTGGATCTGCATTCGCCCTTCGGGAACGGAACCGAAGATCAAGATTTATTACGGTGTGGTAGGAGAGAACCTGGAAGATGCCAATGCAAACTCAGAAGAATTAGGTAAGATCGTAAAAGAAGTATTGGCATAACAGGGAGGAGGATCCTATGAATGAAGCAATGAAGGCGTGGATGAATGCCTACCTTTTGGAAGAAATGCGAGAAGGGGTGTTAAATGCCCCCCAGGATCTTTTGGGGAAACATATGTATCAAGGTAAGCAAATGTTTGCCGCAAGACGCCCGGGCGCAAGTCAGGTTTTCGTAACGGACGAGACGGGGAAAAACCCCATCGAAATGGAACGGTTTGATGAAGAGTTGGGGCTTTTCATCCTGGAAATCGATGATAAGAAGGCCCAATTTGGAAAATATCGATATCGCATTCTCTATGGAGAGAATGACGTGGTTGAAACGGCGGATCCTTATTCCTTCCGCCCGACGATTACGGACTACGACGGATATTTATTCCGGGAGGGAACCCATTATGAGATCTATGAGAAGTTAGGGGCTCATCCGGAAACCAAGTCCGGCGTGAAAGGGGTGCGCTTTGCGGTATGGGCGCCCCATGCCCGCAGTGTCAGCGTCGTAGGGGATTTTAACATGTGGGATGGTCGTTTGCATACCATGCGCCTGTTGGGGGAATTGGGGATTTACGAGATCTTTATTCCGGATGTGCCGGAAGGAGCTTTGTATAAATACCAGATCACGACCCAAACCGGGGAATTGATCTATAAAACAGATCCATATGGAAATTACGCGGAATTGCGCCCCGGGAACGCGTCCCGGGTGGCATCCCTTGCCGGTTATCGCTGGAAAGATAAGAAATACCAGGAGGAAAACCGATCCAAGACCAAGGAGCAGCGGGAGAAGGAACCCATGTCCATCTATGAGGTCCATCTGGGATCCTGGAAGAAAACCGTGGAAGACGACGACAATGGATTCTACAGCTATCGGGAATCTGCCGCCATGCTGGGAGATTACCTGGTAGAGATGGGGTATACCCACATTGAATTAATGGGGATTTCCGAATATCCCTTTGACGGATCCTGGGGATACCAGGTAGGGTGTTATTATGCGCCTACGTCCCGGTACGGTACGCCGAAGGATTTTATGTATTTTGTAGACGAAATGCATAAAAGAGGCATCGGGGTGATCCTGGATTGGGTGCCGGCCCATTTCCCCAAAGACGAGCATTGTTTGGGACGGTTTGACGGTCAGGCTCTCTATGAGCACGCCGATCCGAGACGAGGGGAGCACCCGGATTGGGGAACGTACATCTTCGACTACGGCCGGAAGGAAGTGGAGAATTTTCTGGTAGCCAACGCCTTATTCTGGATCGAAAAATATCACATAGACGGCCTGCGCGTAGACGCGGTGGCGTCCATGTTGTACTTAGATTATGGGAAGAGGGACGGAGAATGGATCTCCAACGAGGATGGGGGAAATGAAAATTATGAGGCGGTCGCATTCTTAAAACATTTGAATCAGGCTGTGGAGGAATACCATCCGGAGGCCTATATTATCGCCGAGGAATCCACCGCGTGGCCCATGGTGACCGGAGCCCCGAAAGAGGGAGGGCTGGGATTTGCCTTCAAATGGAACATGGGATGGATGAACGACTTTCTGGAATACATGAAGTTAGACCCCTGGTTTAAGCAATTTCACCACGATCAGCTTTGTTTCAGCCTGACCTATCACCTAAGCGAGCGATATATATTGGTGCTGTCCCACGATGAAGTGGTGCATGGAAAATGTTCCCTTCTTAATAAAATGCCGGGACTTACCGGGGATAAATTTGCCGCGTTGAAAGCTGCGTTTGGATTTTTCTACGGGCACCCGGGAAAGAAGCTTTTGTTCATGGGGCAGGAGTTTGCCCAGGAGCGGGAGTGGAGCGAGATGCGGAGTCTGGACTGGTTCCTGTTAGAAGACGAGGGACCGGGCGGGATCGCCCATCGGGGGATCCAGGCTTTTATCAAAGATATGAACCAGTTGTACCGGACCTACGATGCCATGTATTACAACGATGTAGATTTCATGGGATTTGAGTGGATGGATTGCCAGCGACCGGAGAGCAGTTGTGTTTCCTTTGTTCGCCGGGGCAGCGGACCCAAAGATCAATTGCTGTTCATGTTGAATTTTACGCCCATTGGCAACGAGGAATATACCATTAAGGTTCCTTGTAAAGGGGAGTATGTGGAGCTTCTCAACTCCGATGACGTAAAATACGGCGGTCAGGGTCGCGGAAATAAGAAGCCCATTTCCGCCAGAAAAGTTACGGATCAATATGGCGTGGATTACCAGATCACTTGTGTGCTCCCGCCGCTTTCCGTCGTTGTGCTTAAGTTTGATTATAAGAAGTAACCATTAAGAAGTAACCGTTAAGAGGTGACCATAAGAAATCTAAGAAACCATAAGAAAGGAATCATTATGATAACAATAAAACCTGAGGTAGAGATCATAGACATGGAAGATTACGAGACCATTTTGAAAAAAATCGAAAAGATCGGTCGCGTATGCTACAAAAGTGAGGATAAGATTTCCCAGGGCTCGGCTGAAAAATTTGTGCGCAATCTTCTAAGTCGCCAACATGAATCGGTCATAGAACATGAATCCATTACTGCGAAATTTATCTGTGACCGGGGTGTAACCCATGAGCTGGTACGTCATCGGATCGCCAGCTACAGCCAGGAAAGTACCCGGTACTGTAATTACGGCGGGGACAAATTTGGGAACCAGATTACCGTGATCGATCTCGCTTCCGGTTTTTCCTATGATCTGACAAAGGAAAAGGATCAGGCAAAATATCAGGTTTGGACCAAAGCCATGGAACAATGTGAGCAGGCGTATTTTGATCTGCTAAGCTTAGGCGCAACGCCTCAGGAAGCCCGAAGCGTCCTGCCCAATTCCCTAAAGACAGAGATCGTGGTTACCATGAATTTACGAAGTTGGCGTCATTTCTTCCGCATGCGGGTAGATTCCCACGCACACCCGCAAATGCGGGAAGTTGCGAAGATCGCCTACCAGGTCTTTAAGGAAAAGCTGCCGGTCTTCTTTGAGAACCTGGAGGTATAGGAATTCCAGTGGCCCTAAGTCAACCGAACCGGATATGAGAGGAAAGGAGGCAGACATGATCGAGGAAAGCACGACCGATCTTCTGGCGATTTTTGAAAACACATCTTCCGATCAAATGGATGAATACATCGAGGAGCACGCGAAAGACCTGCCCATGGGGAGTCTCTTTTTGTCTTATATCCAGAGATCGGATCTTGCCTTATCAAATGTATATGAGAAATGTGCGGGGTATATATCAAAATCGTACTTTTATGATCTTGTGAACGGAACAAAGAAGGCCCCGTCCCGGGATATTGTCATAATTCTGTGTCTGGCAGCCGGATTGAATCGAAAAGAAACCCGGAAAATGCTGGAGAATTACGGACATAGAGATCTATATATCAAAGATACCAGAGATATTATCCTGGCAACGCATATCAACAAGGAAGATACCAGCATCGAACATATAAACGAGGATTTATATAAACATAACTGCAGGCTCTTAGCAGAGTAGGAGGCACCTTTTATGACGGTCCAGGAGGAGTATGAACTTTCCTGCTATAAGGAAATCATGTCACTTAATAAACAGGGAACGGTTATCCTGGCCAGACATATCCATACCGGTCAGATTGTTGTAAAAAAAAGTCTGACGGTATATGAGAGAGAGGTATATGAAAAGCTGTACGAGCTGCAGGACCGGAGCTTGTCCCAAATCAACCAGGGGATTCCCCGGGTTTTATTTGCAGCGGAACAAGACGGTAAGCTGATCGTTCTGGAATCTTATATAGAAGGGAGTACACTCAAGGATCGAATCGAAGAAGACGGGATATGGAATGAGACCGATACAGCGACGCTTGGGATAAAACTCTGCGAGATCCTGAACAGGCTTCATACGATGAATCCCCCATTGATCCACAGAGATATTAAACCTTCCAATCTGATCTTAGATAACGAGGGAAACCTGTTTCTGATCGACTTTAACGCGTCCAAGTTCTACAAAGAAGAAAAATCCGAAGACACGGTTCTATTGGGGACGAAGGGATATGCGGCTCCGGAGCAATATGGATTTGGTCAGTCATCCATCCGCTCAGACATATTTGCAACCGGCGTCCTGATGCAGTTGATGCTTACGGGAGAGCGGAGCAATACCCTTAAATATACGGGAGCGATGGCTCCGATCATCGAAAAATGTCTTCGCATGGAAGCGGAGGAACGTTATCGGAACGTAGTGGAATTAGAAAACGCGCTTCGATCCTTTCTTAAATTGGGCCGGGTCGCGGATCTCACAGATTCCAGGGACAATTTCGGGATCGATCCCCAAAAGCCCTTATGGATCAACCGCTCTTTTTACAGGAATCCATATTTACCGGTTGGGTTTCGGACCGGAACCATTTGGAAGATGATCGTTGGTGCCAGTGTATACATTTTCTTTTTGGAATGTCTTGTTCAGGGAGTATTTACGAAAAGAATGCCCAGACTTCCGGAGAAAATATTTTTTACGGTATTATGGATCCTTCTTTTTCTAACCACGGTGGGTTACTGGGGAAATTATGGAAGGATCCGGGATCGAATGATCCAGACGGATCATCCTGCATTAAAGATCTTCCTTTCCTTCTTTTTCTATCTTGTAATACTTGCTGCCCTGTTTTTGCTCTCGATCGTTCCGTATAGTTTTATTGGATAGAATTGTAGTTACATTTGTGTTTTTGTATGTGTTTGAATGCGTTCGTCCGCCCTGTGGCGGACGAATTTTTTTTTTGATTTTGATATAGTATATATAATAGGATAGGAAGGAGATATGGATCCGAAACTCAAATGTGTTGATCACCTACGATTGTTAAGTAGGGGAAAGGAAGGGAACATGGCTTTTTGTACGAATTGTGGAAGGGAAATTCCCGAAGGGATAAAGTTCTGCGCAAATTGCGGCGCACCGGCTGGAAGTGATGAGAATAAAAACACCAACGCTTCTGTAGATGCGATGCACGAGCAGCCGGAGGGGACGCAACAAGCGGATACAGGTCGACAGCCAGAGGGAGGCGAGGTACCAGGGGGTGATAAATATGGGAAATTTATTGGGATAGGTCTCCTGATCCTTGCTATCGTAAATCTTGCTACGGATCCGCCAATTCTTACCATACTTCTTTCTGCGGCAATCATAGGAGGGGCAATCGTTTGCCTTGCAAAAAAGTATAAGCTAAAGGGTTTTCCCATAGCGGCGATTGTTCTTGCGGCCTCTTGCCTTTTTATGGGAGTGACAAATGCTAATGAATACGGTATGTTTAAGACGTCCAGCAAGGATGCCATCGTGAAAGATTTATCAGGGGAAAACAACCATTCCGGAAATGAAGAAAACGTGGATACAGCGACGGAGAACGAAACGGAAAAGGAAACCTCCGCAGACGAAGGGGAACTCGGGAACTATTATGTTAAGATCAATCATGCAACGATTGGAAAAAACTATGATGGGGAAAGGATCCTGGTCGTTCACTATGATTTTACCAATAACGCGGAAGATGCGGAGGCGGCTGCTTATTCCGTAAGAGTACAGGCATACCAGGATGGGATCGAATTGGACAACGCTTACGTTTATGATGAGGATGTTTATGATAACAGTAGGGTCATTAAAGAAATAAAAAAAGGAAAGACCATGGAGGATTGTCAGGAGGCATTTGTACTGACCGGGGAAGAACCGGTAGATGTTGAAATCACGAAGCGGTTCAGTCTCAAAGACGATGAGAAGGTTACGAAGACCTTTAAGGTGAAATCATAACGTAAAGAACTTCCGAAAGGATAAAAGTAAAGAAGGAGATATGGATCCGAAAACTCAAATGTGTTGATCACCTACGATTGTTAAGTAGGGGAAAGGAGGGAAACATGGCTTTTTGTACGAATTGTGGAAGTGAAATTCCCGAAGGGATAAAGTTCTGCGCAAATTGCGGCGCACCGGTTGGAAGTGATGAGAATAAAAACACCAACGCTTCTGTAGATGCGATGCACGAGCAGCCGGAGGGGACGCAACAAGCGGATACAGGTCGACAGCCAGAGGGAGGCGAGGTACCAGGGGGTGATAAATATGGGAAATTTATTGGGATAGGTCTCCTGATCCTTGCTATCGTAAATCTTGCTACGGATCCGCCAATTCTTACCATACTTCTTTCTGCGGCAATCATAGGAGGGGCAATCGTTTGCCTTGCAAAAAAGTATAAGCTAAAGGGTTTTCCCATAGCGGCGATTGTTCTTGCGGCCTCCTGCCTTTTGGCAGGGGTGACAGATGCCCAAAAATACGGTATGTTTCACACATCCGGCAAAGATACCGTAGTGGAAAATGAATCAGAGGAGCAAGCAACCCCATTGGAGCAGGTAACGGCGGGGCCATCCGCGACAAACGATGGAACAGGGGCGGAACAATTGAATCCGAGGGAAGACAGCGAGCAGATCGATGGGAATGATCCCAATCCTACGGCGGTTGCGGACACGGAGAAAGATAAGGATGAGGATGAGGATGTAACAGGAAGCTCCGGAGTGGATCCGGACTTGAAGGAGTTCCTTGACAGTTATGAGAAATTCGTTGATGAATATGTGGCATTCATGAAGAAATATTTGGCGGATCCTAACAACGCGGTTTCTATGTTGACGGAATACACGGAGATGATGGGGAAATATATTGATTTTGCAAAAAAGATTGATCAGTATGATTCAAAGGAAATGTCCACCGAGGATGCAAAATATTTTCTGGAAGTGACGACAAGATGTACACAAAAGATGCTTGATCTCGAATCATTAAAATAGCGATATTATCAGCACATTCAAATGAAGAAAGATTGGCTGAGCGGAAGATTGTTTGTAATTAAAGGAGGTTTTGAGGTGAAGGTTATAGGTATTTTACTTATCATCCTGGGAATTGTAGGGATCGTAATGGGGCTAATGATGTTTGGAGACATTGGGGTCGCCTGTCTGGTAGGAGCCTTTGCAGCGATGCTATCAGGGATCGGTTTCATCGTGGTATCCGTGAAGATTAAGAGATTGGCATAAAAGGAACGGAACAATGAAACGACGGGTCTTTCAGTAAATTTAGCAGTAACATGCTATCTTCGCTGAAAGGCCCATATTTTTTGTGTTTCGCATCGTGCATCCCCCAAATTGGGGCAGGGGCTGTGAATCGTAAAACAGAAAAATTCCCTAAAAATTTTTATTGACAATGGGAAAAAACTGTGATACCATATAGGGTACGGTACTGTGGTAAATTAGGCGTAGTATCCTTACCGGTTCCGTAAAAAAAATAAGGAGTGAAATCATTAATGGAGAAGAACAGAATGCGTCTGGTGCAGGCCGGACAAAGTGTCAGAATGAGTTACTCAAGACAAAAAGAAGTTTTGGAAATGCCCAATCTTATAGCTGTCCAAACGGATTCCTATGAATGGTTTTTGAAGGAAGGACTGAAAGAAGTCTTTCGGGACATTTCTCCAATTTCTGATTTTAATGGTGGACTTAGTCTGGAATTTGTGGACTTTGAATTGTGCAGAGATGAGGTCAAATACTCCATCGCCGAGTGCAAAGAAAGAGATGCCACGTATGCAGCCCCCCTTAAGGTCCGTGTTCGTCTTTATAATCAAGAAAATGATGAGATCAGCGAACATGAGATATTTATGGGAGATCTCCCATTAATGACTCGAACGGGAACGTTCGTCATCAACGGCGCAGAGCGCGTGATCGTAAGCCAGTTGGTACGTTCTCCCAGTGTATATTATTCTTTAGAAAGGGACAAGAATGGAAAACCCCTATATTCTTCTCAGGTGATTCCCATTCGAGGTGCCTGGTTGGAATATGAAACGGATTCCAACGATGTCTTCTATGTTCATGTGGATCGTAATCGTAAAGTTCCGATCACTGTATTGATCCGTGCGTTAGGCGTAGGGACCAACGACGAAATCGTAGAAATGTTCGGCGATGAGCTTAAGATCCAAGCTAGTTTTTCCAAAGACAACGCAACCAATTACCAGGAAGGTATTTTGGAATTATATAAGAAACTTCGTCCCGGTGAACCATTATCGGTAGAAAGTGCGGAGTCTCTTTTGCATGGCATGTTTTATGATCCCAAGCGTTACGATCTGGCGAGAGTGGGACGTTATAAGTTTAATAAGAAATTGGCCTTTAAGAATCGCCTGGCCGGCGTGGCTTTGGCAGAGGACGCGGTATCGGAATTAACCGGTGAGGTGTTAGCGGAAGCGGGAACCGTATTAACCGAGGAATTGGCACAGGAGATTCAGAACAACGCCGTACCTTATGTAATGGTACAAAGCGAAGATGGACATATCTCCAAGGTATTGTCCAACATGGCCGTTGATCTTAATGCGATCTTGCCGGATGCCGATAAAGAAGAGTTAGGTGTGGAAGAAGATGTCTTCTATCCCTTATTGAAGCAATTGATGGAAGAGAATCCGGAGACGGAAGATCTGTACCAGGCCATTAAGGATAACATTGCGGAACTGGTACCCAAGCATATCACGAAGGAAGATATTTTCGCTTCCATCAGCTATATGCTGCATCTGGAGTATGGAATCGGCAGCATTGACGACATTGACCATTTGGGAAATCGTCGGATCCGTGCGGTAGGTGAGTTGTTGCAGAATCAATATCGAATCGGTTTGACCCGTATGGAGCGTACGGTTCGAGAGAGAATGTCCACCCAGGACGTTAAGAGTGTAACCCCTCAATCCTTAATCAACATTAAACCGGTAACGGCAGCGGTAAAGGAGTTCTTCGGAAGCTCCCAGCTGTCTCAGTTCATGGATCAGAACAATCCTTTAAGTGAGTTAACCCATAAGCGTCGTTTGTCCGCGTTAGGACCGGGCGGTCTGTCCCGTGATCGTGCCGGATTTGAGGTGCGTGACGTTCACTATACTCACTATGGAAGAATGTGCCCCATTGAGACCCCCGAAGGTCCCAACATCGGGTTGATCAACTCCCTGGCATCTTTTGCCCGGATCAATGAGTACGGTTTCGTCGAGGCGCCGTATCGGAAAGTGGATAAATCCGATCCGGAGAATCCAAGGGTTACCGATGAAGTTATCTATATGGCAGCGGATGAAGAAGATCGTTACCATGTAGCGCAAGCAAATGAACCGTTAGATGAAAACGGATATTTTATAAAGAAAAATGTTTCAGGTCGTTATCGCGAGGAAACCACCGAGTTCCGGAAAAAGGATATCGATTTCATGGATGTATCCCCGAAGATGGTATTCTCCGTGGCTACTGCCATGATCCCCTTCCTGGAGAATGACGATGCGAACCGTGCCCTGATGGGATCCAACATGCAGCGTCAGGCCGTGCCCCTGTTAATGACAGAAGCGCCGGCAGTCGGAACCGGAATCGAGAAGAAAGCAGCGGTTGACTCCGGGAACTGTGTTGTTGCGGAGAATTCCGGTGTGGTTGAGAGAGCTGAGACAACGCAGATCCTTATTCGGAAAGAAGACGGAGAGCTGGATGTATATCCGCTGGAAAAATTCGGAAGAAGTAACCAGGGAACCTGCATGAACCAGCGCCCGATCATTAATAAAGGCGACAAGGTGGAGAAAGGCGATGTGATCGCAGACGGACCTTCCACCGCCGGTGGCGAGATCGCGTTAGGGAAGAACCCGTTAATCGGATTCATGACCTGGGAAGGTTATAACTACGAGGATGCAGTTCTTCTCAGCGAGCGTCTGGTGCAGGACGATATTTACACATCCGTGCATATTACCGAACATGAGATCGAGGCAAGAGAGACGAAATTAGGAGCCGAGGAGATCACAAGAGATTTATCCGGTGTCGGCGACGATGCTCTTAAGAACCTGGATCAGCGAGGAATCATCCGTATTGGCGCGGAAGTAAGAACCGGCGATATTCTGGTCGGAAAGGTTACGCCGAAAGGTGAGACCGAATTAACGGCGGAGGAACGTCTCTTACGGGCTATTTTCGGAGAAAAGGCAAGAGAAGTTCGGGATACATCCCTTCGTGTGCCCCATGGGGAATACGGAATTATCGTGGATGCGAAGATCTTCAGCAGAGAGGCTGGAGATGAGCTTCCCCCGGGAGTGATCCAAAGCGTTCGTATTTACATTGCGCAGAAGAGAAAGATCCAGGTGGGAGATAAGATGGCCGGTCGTCACGGAAATAAGGGTGTCGTTTCCCGTGTGCTTCCCGTAGAGGACATGCCGTTCTTACCCAATGGCCGACCGTTGGATATTGTATTAAATCCCCTGGGTGTGCCGTCCCGAATGAACATCGGACAGGTCCTGGAGGTTCACCTCAGTTTGGCAGCCAAGGTGCTGGGGATCAACGTTTCCACGCCGGTGTTTGATGGCGCCAACGAAGAAGATATTATGGATACCCTTCGAATGTCCAACGATTACATACAAATGGAATTAAAGGACTTCAAGAAAAAATACAAAGATGTGTTGGATCCGGAATTAATGGATTACTTAATGACGCATACCGAGTCCAGAGAGGATTGGAAAGGCGTTACCATTAAGGAAGATGGTAAAGTTCAGCTCCGAGATGGTAGAACCGGAGAGAACTTTGATGCGGAAGTAACCATTGGATTCATGCATTATCTGAAACTTCACCATTTGGTAGATGATAAGATTCACGCAAGATCTACTGGACCTTATTCCTTAGTAACCCAGCAGCCGTTGGGTGGTAAGGCCCAGTTCGGAGGACAGCGATTTGGAGAGATGGAGGTTTGGGCATTGGAGGCCTATGGCGCAGCCTATACCTTACAAGAGATATTAACCGTGAAGTCCGATGATGTGGTTGGTCGTGTTAAGACGTACGAGGCGATTATCAAGGGCGAGAATATCCCTGCGCCGGGCATTCCGGAATCCTTCAAGGTATTGTTGAAGGAATTGCAGGCATTGGCTCTGGATGTTATCGTTTTAGATGAAAACGGAGAAGAAATTCTCATGACAGAATCTGTGGACGAGGAAAGTACAAATCCGGAGGTTCTGGATATTCTGGAAGGAGAGGAATTCGAATTATCGGAAGAGTCCTCCTTCGAAAGTGCCGGATTCAGTGAAATGGATGTGGAAGAGTTAGAGGAAGCAGAAGGGGAACCCCTATCGGACTTCTAATCGAACTTCCATCCGAACGAATGGAAGCAGCTTCCCATCAAGGGGATTTCCCGGAATAAGGGACATCCTGTAAAAGCACCGTGATGAGATGAACAGAGAATATCAGAATAAGAAACTGTGAGAGATCACAGAGAGTTTAGAAAGGACGGTACACAAGGAATGGCACAAATGACGGAAACCACAGATAAAACCTTTACCTATGATAAAATTCAAATAAAATTAGCTTCTCCCAACAAGATCCGTGAGTGGTCCAGAGGAGAGGTAAAGAAACCGGAAACCATTAACTACCGAACATTGAAACCGGAAACCAATGGTCTGTTCTGTGAGAAGATTTTCGGACCGCAAAAAGACTGGGAATGTCACTGCGGAAAATATAAGAAAGTGCGTTATAAAGGCGTGGTCTGCGATCGATGTGGCGTAGAGGTAACCAAGGCCAGCGTTCGAAGAGAGCGTATGGGACATATTGAACTGGCAGCGCCGGTTTCTCATATTTGGTACTTCAAGGGAACCGCCAGCCGGATCGCGTTGATCCTGGATATGAAGATCAAACCTCTGGAGCAGGTTTTGTATTTCGCGGCTTATGTGGTTTTGGATTCCGATATAGATGAAATCCCGGTTAAGACCGTTCTTTCCGAGGGTGAATATGTCAAGGCCAGAGAGCAATACGGAGAGGATGCGTTCCGTGTAGGAATGGGCGCGGAGTCCATTCAGGAATTGCTGCAGCGTATTGATCTGGAAGAATTATTCGCGGACCTGAAGGAAGAATTAAGTCATTCGGCCGGTCAGAAGCGGGCAAAGATCATTAAGCGTTTGGAAGTCGTGGAAGCGTTTCGTGAATCCGGAAATCAGCCGGAGTGGATGATTCTTACGGTGATCCCTGTGATTCCCCCGGATCTGCGTCCCATGGTTCAGTTAGACGGTGGACGTTTCGCGACATCGGATATGAACGATCTGTACCGTCGTATTATTAACCGGAACAACCGTTTGAAGCGTTTGTTGGAGTTAGGCGCGCCGGATATCATCGTACGAAATGAGAAGCGTATGCTGCAGGAAGCAGTAGATGCGTTGATCGCCAACGGAAAGCGTGGTCGTGCGGTCACAGGTCCCGGTAACCGCCCCTTAAAGTCCTTAACAGATATGTTAAAGGGAAAACAGGGACGTTTCCGTCAGAACCTGTTAGGTAAGCGTGTGGATTACTCCGGACGTTCCGTTATCGTGGTAGGTCCGGATCTTAAGATCTATCAATGCGGTCTGCCCAAAGAGATGGCCATCGAGCTATTTAAACCGTTTGTTATGAAAGAGCTGGTAGCCAATGGCTCCGCTTATAATATTAAAGGCGCGAAGAAGAAAGTTGAGCGCCTGGAACCGGAAGTTTGGGATATCCTGGAGCAGGTGATCAAAGAGCACCCGGTTATGTTGAACCGTGCTCCTACTCTGCACCGTTTGGGAATCCAGGCATTTGAGCCTAAGTTGGTAGAAGGAAAGGCCATTCGTTTACATCCGTTGGTATGTACGGCATTTAACGCGGATTTCGACGGAGACCAGATGGCGGTTCACCTTCCTTTATCCGTGGAAGCGCAGGCCGAATGTCGATTCCTGCTGCTGTCCCCGAACAACCTTTTGAAGCCTTCGGACGGTGGTCCCGTGGCGGTTCCTTCCCAGGATATGGTTTTGGGTATTTACTATTTAACCCAGGAACGTCCCGGCTCCAAAGGAGAAGGTCGTGCTTTTAAGGATATGAACGAGGCCTTAATGGCTTACGATAATCATGATATTACCCTGCATGCCAGGATTAAGATCCGCCGCTTCGGGATCAATCCGAAAACCGGTAAGGAAGAATCCCGCATGATTGAGTCCACATTGGGACGTTTTATCTTCAACGAGGCGATCAGCCAGGATTTAGGGCGCGTTGACCGAACCAAGGACGAAAACTTCTTAAAATTGGAAGTGGACGAACTGGTGAAGAAAAAGCAATTAAAGCAGATCCTGGAAAAATGCATCGAGAACCAGGGTGCCTTGAGAACGGCGGAAACGCTGGATAAGATCAAGGCGCTGGGATATAAATTCTCGACCCGTGCTGCCATGACCGTGTCGATCTCGGACATGACCGTGCCGCCGCAGAAGCAGGAGATGCTTGATCAGGCGCAGGCAAAGGAGCTTCTCAAACGGGCCGGTTTTGAAAAAGGTTTTTCATGCCGCATCTGGATTGACGACGATCAGGTTTCCTCTGAAATCGCGACCGTGATTCAGAATCAGCTGCTTGATCTTGAAATTGACCTCAAGATCGAGGTGATGAAGCAGGCGACAAAGCACAGCCGTCTTTACAAAAAGGAAGATTTCGATATGGCGCTTGAATTTTTCAACTGCAATATAGGAGACGGTGATTACAACA
>CALGGT010000015.1 GCA_937915825.1 uncultured Eubacterium sp. | reverse complement strand
AATGGAACCATCTCGTCGTTAAAAGCGTTATAAGTGAAAAAAAAGCCCCCTCATCTCACACCATCAAAAGTATCAAGCGAGAGCGTCCCCCGAATGGAACCATCTCGTCGTTAAAAGCGTTATAAGTGAAAAAAAAGCCCCCTCATCCCACGCCATCAAAAGTATCAAGCGAGAGCGCCCCCATTGAAAATAAGGTTGAAATTTCAACTAAAATCATGTATGATATAAATGTTGTAAAGAATGAAACAATTTTTGGAGGTTGAAATGAAAGAATTATCGCATTTAGACGCATTGGAGGCAGAAGCCATCTATATCATGCGGGAGGTAGCTGCAGAGTGCGAAAAACCGGTGATGCTATATTCCATCGGAAAAGACAGCTCGGTAATGCTTCATTTGGCACTGAAAGCATTTTATCCGGAGAAACCGCCCTTTCCTTTTTTGCATGTGAATACCACATGGAAGTTCCGTGAAATGATCGAGTTTCGTGATCATGTAGCGGAAAAATACGGTCTGGATATGCTTGAATACATAAACGAAGAAGGAGTGGAGAAGGGAATCAATCCCTTTGATCACGGTTCCGCCTACACCGATATTATGAAGACTCAGGCTTTGAAGCAGGCGTTGGATCAGTATGAATTTACCGCGGCCTTCGGTGGCGGACGACGTGACGAGGAGAAGTCCCGGGCCAAAGAACGGATCTTTTCCTTCCGAAATTCAGCCCATGCCTGGGATCCCAAGAATCAACGTCCGGAAATGTGGAAGCTATATAATACGAAAACCTTCAAGGGGGAGGAAGTGCGAGTGTTCCCCTTGTCCAACTGGACGGAGAAAGACATCTGGATGTATATTAAGAGAGAGAAGATCGAGATTCCTTCCCTGTATTACGCGAAGGAGCGACCGGTGGTGTACCACGATGGAAACATTATTATGGTAGACGATGACCGGATGCGCTTGAAGGAGGGCGAGGAACCGGTGATGAAGAAGATACGTTTCCGTACTTTAGGATGCTACCCGCTAACCGGCGGTGTGGAAAGCGAAGCGGATACCCTGGATAAGATCATTGAGGAGACACTCAGCGCAGTCTCTAGTGAACGAACCAGTCGTGTCATTGACAATGAAGCGGCAGGCTCCATGGAACGAAGAAAGAGAGAGGGGTATTTCTAAGATGCAGAGTTTATTAAAATTTATTACCTGTGGTAGTGTGGATGACGGTAAATCAACGTTGATCGGCCATATGCTCTACGACGCCAAATTGATCTTTACGGATCAGGAAAAAGCTCTGGAGTTGGAAAGTAAGGTAGGAAGCCGGGGCGGAGAGATTGATTACTCTTTGCTGTTGGATGGTTTAATGGCCGAACGGGAGCAGGGGATTACCATTGACGTAGCGTATCGTTATTTTAATACTGAGCGACGCAGTTTTATTGTAGCCGATACCCCGGGGCATGAGGAGTATACGAGAAATATGGCGGTAGGAGCGTCTTTCGCGGATCTGGCCGTTATCCTTGTGGACGCCTCCAAGGGAGTTCTGGTACAGACCAAACGCCATACCAGGATCTGTTCCTTAATGGGGATCAAGCATTTGGTATATGCAGTCAATAAAATGGATTTGATCGACTATGCCCAGTCCGATTTTGAGAAGATTAAGAAACAGATCCGTTTGTTAACGGATGAGTATGAGCTGGAATCCTTATACATCATTCCGGTATCTGCTACGGAAGGGGATAATATTACTGAGAAATCCGGTCGCATGGGTTGGTTTCAAGGGGACACCCTGTTAAAATATCTGGAAGAGATTGATGTAACGGATAAGACCGATGAAACCGGATTTGTTATGCCGGTACAAAGAGTCAGCCGACCCAGCTTGGAATTTCGTGGATTCCAGGGACAGGTCGAAGTGGGAAGCGCCAAGGTTGGGGATGAGATCGTCTCCCTTCCCAGTGGAGAAAAAGCGAAGATCAAAAAGATCTACAATGCCACGGAGGAAGTGGAGGAGATCGGGAAAGGTCAGCCCGCTACGATCGCGCTGGATAAGGAAATTGAGGACGTTACCGCGCGGCTCGAAAAAATTAAGGC
>CALGGT010000014.1 GCA_937915825.1 uncultured Eubacterium sp. | reverse complement strand
ACATCCCAGGAGGATCTGGAACAATACTACGACGTGGTTTACAGGGCCTATGAGAGGATTTTTAAACGGGTGGGCATTCCTCAGGTGGTTGTGGTTCAATCCGATTCCGGTATGATGGGGGGTAATATTTCCCACGAATATATGCTTTTGACCCCGGTGGGGGAAGATACCATCGTCGGTTGTGATTCCTGTGATTATCGTTCCAATCTGGAAGCGGCGGACAGCATTGTAAAAGCACCGGAAAAGGGCGAGGCCAAAGAAGCGAAACTGGTGGAGACCGGCGACTGCCACACCATGGAAGAAGTCTGTGATTTTCTAAAGATCCCCCTGGAACGATCCTGTAAAGCGGTGGTTTATCAGAAGAAAACCGATGATTCCTATGTGGTATTGTTCTTACGTGGGGATTTGGAAGCCAATGAGACGAAGATCACCAATGCTTTGGGCTGTGAGATCTATCCGGCGGAGATTACGGAAGAGACGGATCTGGTAGCCGGCTGCATCGGACCTTATCAATTAAACAGCAAGGCTGTGGTTCTTATGGATTCTTCCCTGAAAGATCTGGGCAACGTATGCTGTGGTGGAAACCGGGACGGTTATCATTACACCGGCGTCGATTTTGCCAGAGATTTGCCGGATGCCATCTATGGGGATTACGCGAAAGCCAAAGAAGGTGGGATCTGCCCGAAATGCGGAAAGCCCACGCTAAACTTGAACCGGGGCATTGAAGTGGGAAATATTTTCCAATTGGGAACCAAATATACCAAGGCTATGGGAATGGAATATGCCGATGAGTCCGGTGAATTGCATCATCCGATCATGGGTTGTTATGGAATCGGTGTAGGACGTTTGGCGGCCTCTGTATGTGAGGTCAGTCGGGATGAATACGGACCGATCTGGCCGATCTCCATTGCTCCCTGGGAAGTTCATTTGTGCTGTATGCGCGTGGATGATCCGGATTGTAAGGCGTTGGGAGAGAAGCTTTATCAGGAACTTCAACAAAAAGGCGTGGAAGTGATCTACGATGACCGGGATGTAAGAGCCGGCGTTATGTTCTCCGATGCGGATTTATTAGGAGTTCCGGTACGTGTGGTAGTCAGTCCCCGTAATTTAAAAGAAAATTGTGTGGAGGTTTCCTTGCGGGATAAATCCATTCAAAAGAAAGTAGACATTGAAAATTGCCTGGATGAAATCCTGGGAATGATACAAACCTTAAAGGAACAGATTTAGGAAGTGAATGCCGATGAGCCTGGACGTGATCGTTCCGGTGTATAAACCGGAAGAAAAGAAGTTGGAGCGTCTTATTCAACAATTAAATCGACAGACGAGAAGGCCGGATCATGTGTTTTTTCTGCAAACGTTGGTAGATGAGGAAGAGGATCAAAGAGTAGAAACGATCCTTGATAAGGCGGAGAATGCCCAGATATTCCCCATCAAGAAAGAGGATTTCGATCATGGCGGGACCAGAAATTATGGCGCGGGATTGTCCCAGGCGGATTATTTGCTTTTTATGACCCAGGACGCGGTGCCGGTGGATGAGAATCTGTTGGCGAGCATGGAGTCGTTCTATGAACAGGATCCGCTGCTGGCGGTTGTGTATGCAAGGCAGCTGCCCAGTCGCGAAGTAGGTCCCATTGAGCGGTTTACCAGACTCTTTAATTATCCCAAAGAATCGCGGATCAAAGGATTGAAGGATCTGGATACGCTGGGGATTAAGACCTATTTTTGCTCCAATGTATGCGCGTTGTATAAGAAGAAGACCTTTGATTATATGGGAGGATTCGTGGAATCCACGATCTTCAATGAAGATATGATCTATGCGGCAGGGGCGGTAAAAGCCGGTTTTAAAATCGGCTACCAGGCCCAGGCCAAAGTGATTCATGCCCATAAATATACATACCGTCAGCAATTATCCCGTAATTTTGATCTGGCCGTTAGTCAGAAGGATTATGAGGAGTTGTTCGCGGATGTGAAGTCGGAAAAAGAAGGGATCAAGCTGGTAAAGCTTACCATTCGGTATTTAAACCAAACCGGAAGATGGTATTTGATCCCGGATCTGATCTTACAAAGCGGCTTTAAATACATCGGTTATTGGTTGGGAAAGCATTACAGGAGCTTACCGAAAAAAATGATCAAAAAAATCAGCATGAACCCGAAATATTGGGACAGTGAAAGAAGGATGGATGGATGAAAAAAGTGCTTTTTATCTTTGGTATCCTGCTTAGCATCGTGGCCGGAGGAGCCGTTGCCGCCGCTCAGCATTATACAGGTGCCGTGGTAAATCTAATTAATTTTGATAATCAGGAAGGCTTATCGGATGTAGACGTAAGCAAATACAACACCGTGCGAAACAACGCGATCATTAATATTTTGCTGATCGGAACCGATAAGGATGAGGACGAGCAGGATAGCAAAACCGCTGCCAGACGTACGGACTCCATTATGATCGCCACCTTGGATAAAAAACATGATAAATTAAAGATCTCTTCCATCATGCGTGATTGCTATGTGGAGATTCCCGGTTATGGGAAGAATAAGATCAACGCCGCGTATCGGCTGGGCGGAATCAAACTTTTGTATAAGACCATTGCTTCGAATTTTGGAATCCAGTGTGATGGATATTGCGAGGTAAACTTTGATGCGTTTATCAATGTGGTGGATGCCGTAGGAGGCGTAGAAGCCACGTTAACGGATTCCGAAGCGGAAAACTTAAACGATACCAACTACATTCGCCGTAAAAAATATCGGAATGTGAAAAAAGGAACCCAGATCTTAAACGGATATCAGGCTCTGGGATATTGTAGAATCCGTCATGGAAAAACCAGGAACGGTGTTACGCCTGCGGTTTATACCGCCGATGGAAAATGTGACGATTATGGAAGAACCGAGCGTCAACGACTGGTGATGCAGGCACTTCTCAAAAAATTAAAATCCATGCCATCCGCCCGCTGGATGGAAGTTTTGGAAACGGTTATGCCCAGTGTTACCACGGACATTAAGAAAAAAGAAATCTATTCCTATGTTCTGACCATTGTGAAGATGGGAACAACGAAGATCAACCAGTTCCGTGTTCCGGTGGATGGTTCCTTTAACAACGCGGATACGTCGGTGGGAAGTGTCCTGGATCTGGATCTAACCAGGAATAAGACGGAACTAAATAAATTTATTTACAACAGCTGATAGATTCCATTTATTTATAATAGCTGATATTGACATTTTGGGAAGATGTTGCTAGAATGATACGTAAGGTTGTCATTTCACAACTCGAAGGTAAGGAGAGTGTAGAATATGTATACAATGGTTTTATCGATTTTAGTTGACAATACGCCGGGGGCATTGTCTCGCGTGGTGGGACTGTTCAGTCGCAGAGGGTATAACATTGACAGTTTGACGGTAGGTGAAACGGAGAATTCGGAGGTTTCCCGCATTACCGTGGCGGTAACCGGTGAGAATATCATTTTAGAACAGATCGAAAAACAGATCAAAAAATTAGAGAATGTCCGTCATGTGGAAGAACTAATGGCCAATGCTTCGGTGTGCCGTGAACTTGTTTTGATCAAGGTGAAGGTAAGCCAGGAAGAACGTGCTTCGATTTATGCCATCGTGAATGTGTTCCGTGCCAATATCGTAGATGTGGCAGAAGATTCTATGATGGTGGAATTAACGGGAAATAAGAATAAGCTAAACGCGTTTATCAAGCTTTTGGACGGATATGAGATCGAAGCTTTGGTTCGTACCGGGTTAACCGGACTTGCCAGAGGAAACTTCTCAGATAACAGCAGATGACTCCTTGGTAGTTTTGCCTATCAAGAAAAGCATAAAAACAATTAGATATGTCAGGAGGAATAAAAATGGCAGACGCAAGAATTTTTTACGAAAACGATTGTAACGTGAAATTATTAGATGGGAAAAAGATTGCCATCATCGGTTATGGAAGTCAGGGACATGCACATGCGTTGAACTTGAAGGAATCCGGATGTGATGTGATCATTGGTCTTTATGAAGGATCCAAATCCAAATCCAAGGCTGAGTCTCAGGGACTTACGGTGTATTCGGTAGCAGAGGCTACGAAGATGGCGGATATCATTATGGTATTGATCCCCGATGAGAAACAGGCATCCATGTACAAGAATGATATTGCTCCTAATTTGGAAGCTGGAAATATGTTGATGTTTGCCCATGGATTCAATATCCATTTCGGACAGATCGTGCCTCCTAAAGATGTAGATGTTACCATGATCGCTCCCAAGGCACCGGGTCATACGGTACGCAGCGAGTATCAGGCTGGAAAGGGAACCCCTTGTTTGATCGCGGTAGAGCAGGATGCTACCGGAAAAGCAATGGATCTGGCATTGGCTTATGCAGCCGGAATCGGTGGAGCAAGAGCCGGCGTATTAGAGACGACGTTCCGTACAGAGACCGAGACGGATTTGTTCGGTGAGCAAGCCGTACTTTGCGGTGGCGTTTGCGCTTTGATGCAAGCAGGGTTCGAAACTTTGGTAGAAGCCGGATATGATCCGAGAAATGCTTATTTTGAGTGCGTACATGAGATGAAATTGATCGTTGACTTAATCTATCAAAGTGGTTTCGCGGGTATGCGTTATTCGGTTTCCAATACAGCTGAGTATGGGGATTACATTACGGGACCTAAGATCATTACCGAGGATACGAAGAAAGCGATGAAGAAGATCCTTGCCGATATCCAGGATGGATCTTTTGCCAAAGACTTCCTGTTGGATATGTCTGAGGCTGGTGGTCAGGCTCATTTCCGCGCGATGAGAAAACTTCATTCCGAGCACCCGGCTGAGGTAGTGGGAGAAAGCATTCGTAAATTATACAGCTGGAATGGCGAAGATAAATTGATCAATAACTAGTTTTGTGGATCCGATCGGTCAGATCGTGTGAATGCGATTGGAACGACTGTGTGGATCCCTGGAATCGAGAGCATTGGGTGAGGAACATTTTTTTAGGGCTTGTTTTGGTTTCGACAGGTTAAAGGAAGATGGAGAAGCTATCCGGGGCGTGCGACCCCGTAACAACGTACACTTAAATTTAAACGCTGATAATAAATTAGCATACGCTGCCTAATTATGGCAGCTGTTCTACGGAAGTCACTCACAGTTTCCGCTAGGGCATCGTTCTATGTGAGAAACGACATATAGGAAGCCTTGCTACTATATGGGCGTAGAAGCCGGGATTTCCCGGTAAGCAGGCTACTAAGGATCTTTGGCTGTTCGTGGCCGGGGATTTGAGGGAATGAACCTACACGAACTATGATAGTAGAAGTACATGGGAATTTAATTTGGACGCGGGTTCGATTCCCGCCAGGTCCACCAAAGAGTAAGAATCTACCACATCCAAGGTTTTGAAATTGGATGTGGTATTTTTTGTGGGGAGAAGATTGATTCCCATGCCGGATTGGTTGATTTTTCCCCCTTGTTATGGTATGATGAAGAAAGTGTTAATAAAAGCAGAAAAGGAAGAAACAATGAAGAAACAAGTGAAAAATATCCTGATCGGAGTAGTTGCGGCAGCGGTATTTGTAGGATTGGGGATCTTCTTATACCGGGATCAAAAAGCCCATGAAACGGCTAAGGAAGCCCAAAAACAACAAAAAGAGATCGTAAAAAAAGAAGAAGTGGAAGTAGCCGATGGGGAAAGCTACGACTATGAGAAAGCTGGATTCATTGAACTGGCCGATTATGAGAAGATTCCGGTGGAAATCACGGTGGGAGAGGAAGTCCTCTATGAGGAAATGATCTCCCATGTAAAGAAAGATTATTTGTCGACACCTGTAGAATCCGGAGATGTGGTTCTCGTGGATTATTCCGGAAGTCAGGATCAGGTAGTTCTGCCGGATCTGGCACAGAGTGATGCCTATGTAAAGGTTGGCCAGGGGGAATATGTAGACGGTTTTGAAGATGGGATGTTAGGGATGAAAAAAGGGGAGACCCGGGAAATCAATGTAACATTCCCGGAAGATTATCAAGTGGATCCAAGCCTGGCAGGGGAGAACGTGGTGTTTTCCATTACCTGTAAGAAATACTTTAATAAGCAGTGTCTTTCCCATGTAGCCAAAGGGAACTACGCGACCATCCCTGACTACGAAGGATATTTAAAGGAAAAATTGGAGAAAGAGAATCGGGAATCCAAGGGGGAATCTGCCTTTGAGACCTTAAAAGAGGATTCCAAGTTGAAAACCTTACCGGAGTCTTTGTATCAAATGGGCGTGGAGGATAATGATCAAAGTTATTCCGCCATGGCGGATCTTTATGGAACTAGTAAGGAAGAGGTGTTGGAAAGTCTGGGAATGGATACGAATGCCATTGCGGATATGGCTCAGGACTGGACCTTTGAGATCATGCTGGCCAAGACCATTGCCATCCGGGAGAATCTAACGCTGACGGATGAGTTTTATAAAAACTTTTTAATGGAGGAATTGGAGTATCAGGAAGGGGATGCGGAGGCAACAGTGGAAAATATGGAAAAAGAATATCAAGACGGGAGTGGCAGCAGACCCAAAGACGATGCGTTAGTAGAAATGGTCAAGGAATATGTAGGAGAACATTCCGAAGAGATCTAGAATGGAGGGATTTCCATGCAAAATCAAAAGATTTTAGTAGCAGATGACGAAGAACGAATGAGAAAATTGGTCAAGGATTTTTTGGTGAAGGAAAAATACAACGTTCTTTTAGCGGAGGACGGAGAGCAGGCCGTGGATATTTTCCTGGAAGAAAAAGATATCTCATTGGTGATCCTGGACGTTATGATGCCCAAATCCGATGGTTGGGAAGTGTTAAAGACCATTCGCCAATATTCCAAAGTTCCGGTGATCATGCTTACGGCCAGAGATTCGGAGCAGGACGAGTTAAAGGGGTTTGATCTGGGGGTGGATGAATATATTTCCAAGCCGTTCAGTCCGAAGATCTTAGTAGCCAGGGTTCAGGCCATTCTTCGCCGGTTTAACGAGCAAAGCGATGAAGTGTTGGAGATTGGCGGCATTGAATTGAATAAGTCCGCCCATCAGGTGAAAATTGACGGAAATCCCATCGAACTTAGTTTCAAAGAGTTTGAGCTGTTAACTTATTTTATGGAAAATCGGGGGACGGCACTTTCCAGAGAACGAATCTTAAATTATGTTTGGGATTATGAATACATTGGAGAGGCCAGGACCATTGATACCCATGTGAAGAAGCTTCGCAGTAAAATGGGGGACAAGGGGAAATACATTTCTACCATCTGGGGAATGGGATATAAATTCGATGTTGCCGATGAAGGATAGAGATGAAAGTTGTGGATGAACGTTCTAGATGAAAATTATGGATGAACGTTATGGATGAATGGGAAGGGGCGGTTGCATGAAACGGAAGAAAAAGCGTAAACATATAAAATTAAGTATGCGCCAGCGTCTTACCCTGATCACCGTTGGCATGATCTTGATGTGCATTGTATGCAGTTATACGATGAATCTATTTATCCTGCCTGTTTTTTATCAGCATACCAAAATCCGACAAATGAACGAGCTGTATGCCAGGGCAAACGCGGTATTTGAGGGGAAGGACTGGGAAGGATTGTCCGAAGATGAGAAGGATACGGTCTTTGAGGAAATGGAAAAATTGGAATCGGTGGGTGGGGCCCAGATTTATGTGATGTCGGTTCGACTGAACACCGATACGAAAACGATTTCCTCGGTCAACTATTTATATCCGGCGTTGACAGCCAGAGATGAAGCCTTGAATCTAATGCAATTGGAGGAATATGTGATTTACCGTCAGACCGGTCAGATCAGTCCCAATCACAAGCTTTTAGCTGCCACGGAAAACTACAATCTGTTTATGGCCAAGGATTCCCGCATCGAAACCAATTATATGGAATTGGTAGGGGGGATTACCGGAGACGCCTGGATCTTCATTCGCTCGGATTATCAAAGGATCAAAGAAAGCGCCAAAGTATCCAACGCCATGCTCTTTTACGTAGGGTTGTTTGTTATGCTGTTAGGTGCCATTGTCATGGTGATCGTCAGTAAATCCTATACCAAACCCTTAAATCAGCTGACCCAGATCGCCAAGAAGATGGAGAAGATGAATTTCTCTGTCAGGTATCAGGGAGACCGGACCGATGAGATCGGAGAATTGGGACGGAGTATGAATGCCATGTCCGATGAGCTGGAACGAACGATCTCCGAATTAAAAACAGCCAACAAAGAATTAAAAAAAGACATTCGAAACCGGGAAGAGCAGGAGAGAATGCGTCAGGAATTTCTTGCCAATGTTTCTCATGAATTAAAGACCCCTCTTGCCTTGATCCAGGGATATGCCGAAGGTCTTCAGGACAATGTTTTTGACGATGAGGAAAGCAAGAAATTTTATTGCGATGTGATCATCGATGAATCCAAAAAGATGGATCAAATGGTTCGCCGGCTGCTTACTTTAAATGAGCTGGAATTTGGCGAGAATAATATTTCGCTGAGTCATTTTAATTTAACGGAACTTGTCAAAGGTGTGGTGACGTCTTCCGGCATCCTCTTTGAACAAAAACAGGTTCAGATCCGTTTTCAGGAACGGAAGGAATATATGGTATGGGCGGATCAGGGAAAGATCGAAGAAGTTTTGATGAATTATATCAGCAATGCCTGTAATCATGCGGAGGGAGAAAAGATCATTGAAGTTAAAATCATCCCCCACGGGGACAAGGCCAGAGTCAGTGTTTTTAATACCGGAAAGACCATCCCGGAAGAAGATCTGGATCAGATCTGGAATAAGTTCTATAAGGTGGATAAGGCCAGAACCCGTGCCTACGGAGGAAACGGGATCGGGCTTTCCATTGTCCGGGCGATCATGGAGGCTCACGGAGAAGCCTACGGGGTGGAGAATTACGACAATGGAGTGGCTTTTTGGTTTGAATTGGACGAAAGCATGAACGGAGAACAGTGAGGTGTGGATTATGGTCCAGGAAAAGGAATTGTTGACGTTTGAAGTGGGGGAGGAACGATTTCTTATGGATATCAAAGAGATATCGGAGATTTATCCTTATCAAACTCCTTTTAAAATTCCCGGAACGCCGGATTTCTTTGAAGGAGTGGTATTGATCCGTGATATTTTATATGGAGTGGTTCGATTAAAGGGAACCTATGAAATGGGGAAGGACAGCTTTTTTATCGCCATGGCGGATCCGGACGAACGATTGGCCTTTCATGTGCAGAAGGTGTCCGAGATCGTAAAGATTCCCGAAGATGTTTGGAATGAAAGAAGGATTCGTGAGGGTGAGCGGTGGTATTATGAAGAGGAGGGAGTTCGATATCAGTATTTAGAACTTCAGGAATTTAAAGATATTCTGAAAAAAAGAAAAGAGGAACGATCATGATAGGAATTGTGGATTACGATGCAGGAAATATAAAAAGTGTGGAAAAGGCCGTAGAATTTCTGGGAAAGGAAGTGGTCCGTTCCAGAGATCCAGAGGTTTTAAAACGTGCGGATCATGTTATTGTTCCCGGCGTTGGCGCTTTTAAGGATGCCATGGAGCGTATGGAAGCGTATCATTTAACGGAGGTGATTGGAGAAATCGCCAAGAGTGGAACGCCGATCTTAGGAATCTGCCTGGGTTTGCAATTGTTTTTTGACAGCTCGGAAGAAGCGCCGGGGGTCAAAGGCCTGGGGATTTTACCGGGGAAGGTGGTACGCTTTCCGGAACAGGTGGGATTCAAGATTCCTCATATGGGGTGGAACTCCATACAGATCAGGGAAAACTCCCGTTTATTGAAAGGAATCAAAGATTCGTCCTATGTATATTTTGTACACTCTTATTATTTGCAGGCTGAACAGGAAGAGGATGTAGCCGCAAAGGCTGAATATATGGTACCCTTTCACGCGGCGGTGGAACATGAGAATATTTATGCCACACAATTTCATCCGGAAAAGAGTGGCCGGGTCGGGTTACAGATTTTAAATAACTTTTTGGAGGTGGCGCCATGTTTACCAAACGAGTGATTCCCTGTTTAGATGTGAAAGATGGACGTGTTGTAAAGGGGGTCAATTTTGTGGATTTGATCGACGCCGGTGATCCGGTGGCTTGCGGAAAAGTTTACGATGAAGCAGGCGCGGATGAGTTGGTGTTTTTGGATATTACCGCGTCTTCGGATAAGAGAGAGATCGTAACGGAAATGGTACGAAAAGTAGCGGAAACCGTGTTTATCCCTTTTACCGTCGGGGGCGGTATCCGGTCCATCGAGGATTTTAAGGCGATTTTGCGTGAGGGAGCTGATAAGGTGTCCATTAATTCCGCTGCCATCGATCATCCGGAACTGATATCCGAAGCTGCGGAAAAATTCGGTTCCCAATGCGTAGTGGTTGCCATTGACGCCAGAAGAAGAAGGGTTGGAAAAGCCCAAGATCCTTCCTTAAGTTATTCAGAAAGCATTCAGATGAACGATGAGTGGACTGTGAAAGACGGCTGGACGGTTTATAAGAACGGCGGTCGTATCGATATGGGGATTGACGCGGTGGAATGGGCTAAAAAGGCGGTGGAACTTGGTGCCGGTGAAATTCTGCTTACCAGCATGGATTGTGATGGAACCAAGGATGGGTATGACATTGAACTGACCCGTACCATTGCCGAGGCGGTTTCGGTACCGGTGATCGCATCCGGAGGAGCCGGAACGAAAGAGCATTTTAAAGAAGCCATCACGGAAGGAAAGGCGGATGCGGTATTGGCAGCGTCGTTATTCCACTTTAACGAATTAAGCATCGGTGATTTAAAAACCTACCTTCAAAACGAGGGAATTGAAGTCCGGATCGATAAGGAGGAATCATGCCAGGATTAAGCGGTGTCTGGGAAGAAGAGCTGAAAGAGGAATTTGGGAAAGAATATTATCAAAAGCTCTATACTTACGTGAAAAATGAATATCAGACTCACACCGTATATCCCCCGGCCAAGGATCTTCTCAATGCGTTTCATTTTACGCCTTTTGATAAGATCAAGGTGGTGATCTTAGGTCAGGATCCCTATCACAATCCGGAGGAAGCCCATGGTTTATGTTTTTCGGTACGTCCGGGGGTAAAGATCCCCCCCTCTCTGGTTAATATTTATAAGGAGATGGAAGAGGACTTAGGGATCAAGCCTGCCAGTCACGGATGTTTGACGTCCTGGGCCAGACAGGGGGTATTGCTTTTAAACACGGTCTTAACCGTAAGAGCGCATGAGCCCATGTCTCACAGAAATATCGGCTGGGAAACGTTTACCGATCAGGTGATCCGAAAGGTAAATACCATAAACCGCCCCATTGTTTTTATCCTGTGGGGAGGACCTGCCCGAAAGAAAAAAGCATTGTTGGATCATCCGAATCATTTGATCCTGGAATCGGCTCATCCCAGCCCGTTATCGGCATATCGGGGTTTTTTTGGAAGTAAGCCGTTTTCCAAAACCAATGAATTCTTAGTAAGTCACGGCGAAACGCCGATTAATTGGGAAATCCCAGACGGGGAGGATGTGGGAGGTACGACGTGAAAGATTTATTTATTGCGGAGAAGCCCAGTGTGGCCATGGAGTTTGCCAAAACATTGAAGGTAGACGACAAAAACAGGGGCAAGGGATATTTAGAGTCCGACCAATACGTGGTAACCTGGTGTGTGGGCCATTTGGTCACCATGAGTTATCCGGAAGTGTACGATGAAAAGTATAAAAAATGGAACATGGATCAGCTTCCGTTTCTTCCGGACAACTATTTATACGAGGTGATCCCCGACGTTAAAAAACAATATGACATTGTGGCAGGGCTTCTTAACCGGGAAGATGTGAAAAAAATCTATGTCTGTACGGACTCCGGACGGGAGGGAGAATATATTTATCGTTTGGTGGATCAACAGGCGAGAGTTCCTGCCGATAAGGAACGGAAACGTGTTTGGATTGATTCCCAAACCGACGAGGAGATCCAGCGGGGCATTCGGGAAGCCAAGGATCTGTCAGCCTATGACAATATCTGTGATTCCGCGTATTTGCGGGCCAAAGAAGACTATCTTATGGGGATAAATTTTACCAGAGTTTTGTCCGTTCGTTATGGGAATTGGTTTAATCATCATATTAAGGACAAGAAGTGGAGCTCCATTACGGTAGGCCGGGTGATGACCTGTGTATTGGGAATGGTCGTGCGAAAGGAATGGGAAGTTCGAAAATTTGTAAAGCAGCCGTTCTTCCGTGTTATGGGGAAATTTTCCGTAGATGGGAAATCTTACCAGGGGGAATGGCGGGTGCAGGAGAACTCCCAGTATTTTGCTTCTCCCAAATTATACAAAGAAAACGGTTTTTTGAAAGAAGAATACGCGAAGGAATTTTTAGAGAAGATCCGGGATCAAAAGCCGGGGAAGATCGTTTCCCTGGAAAAGAAGAAAGAAAAGAAGAATCCGCCTTTGCTTTTTAATCTGGCGGAACTTCAGAACCTGTCTTCCAAGGTATTTAAGATCAGTCCGGATCAGACCCTACAGGTGGTTCAGAATCTATATGAGAAGAAGTTGGTCACCTATCCCAGAACAGACGCCCGCGTGTTAAGTACCGCGGTGGCGAAGGAAATTCATAAGAATCTGAAAGGATTGCAGGATTACCCCATGGCTCTTCCGTATTTAAAGACCATCGCGGAAAGCAAGTCCTATGAGACCATCGCGAAAACCAAGTATTGCGACGATAAGAAGATCACCGACCACTATGCCATTATTCCCACCGGCCAGGGATTAAGAGAATTACCCCGCATGTCGGAACTGGAGCAGAAAATGTATGAGGTGATCGTACGCAGATTTTTGAGTATTTTCTATCCGGCGGCGATTTATCAAAAAGTGAATCTGGTTACGGAACTTGCGTTGGAAGGGAAAAAAGAGCAATTCTTTACTTCCTCGAAAGTATTAACGGACCCGGGATTTTTGAAAGTTTCTGCGTTCTCTTTTGCAAAGAAGAAAGATGAGGATAAGGATAAGGACGATGGATTGGATGAAATCCTGCCTTTGCTGAAAAAGGGAAAAGAAGTAAATCCGGAAGGGTATGAGATCAAAGAAGGAGAGACCTCGCCACCCAAACGTTATACATCCGGGTCCATGATCTTAGCTATGGAGAATGCCGGCCAGCTCATCGAGGAAGAAGAGCTCCGGGAATTAATTAAGGGCAGCGGCATCGGGACGTCTGCAACCCGGGCGGAGATCCTAAAGAAATTAGTAACCATCGGTTATATAAAAAGAAATGAAAAAACCCAGGTGTTAACCCCTACCTATAAAGGGGAACTGGTGTATTCCCTTGTCTTTTCCACCCTGCCGGTTATGCTGCAGCCCAATATGACTGCCAGCTGGGAAAAAGGCCTGACGATGGTGGCGGAGGGAGACTTGAAAGAGGAAGATTACCGAAAACGTTTAAATGGGTTTGTGGGAGAAAAAGTACAACAATTAAAAAATGAGGCATCGGTATTAGGAAAGATCGATCGTTATGTAGCCATGATCGAACCCTATTATCAAACTCGAAAAAGGAGTGCAACATGAAAGAATTAACGTGTCAGGAAATTTTCACAGATCCCCATTCCATTGCATGGGAGCATATAAAAAAAGACGCATATGTTTTTGAAATATTAGAAGATATTTCAATGCTTGATAAGTACATTAATAGTGATGAAGAAAACTTTGTTATTGGTGGAGCTACAATGTACAAGCTTTTAATGCCATATTGTAATAAGATGTATATTACAGAAATAGACAAAGAATTTGAAGGAGATGTATCATTCCCAGAAATAGATAAATCTGTATGGAAAGTTACAAGTACAGAAAAAGGTCCAAAAGATGGAGTAAATGATTTTGAATACGAATATGTGACTTATGAAAAAATATAAAAAGAAGGTTGACAAAAATCCAGACAATTGGGACTACGCCCCAATTGTCTGCATTTTTGTCAATATTACTTTAATTCCACTATAGTGACACCCATTTCACCTTCACCAAAAGTTCCAATTCTATAAGATGCAACGTGTGGATGATTTTTTAGAAATTTATGAATCCCACTTCTTAAATTTCCACTTCCTTTTCCATGAACAATGCGAACAGGGGAAAGATGAGAAATTGAACAGTCATCTAAATATTTATCAATAACAAAACATGCTTCTTCAACATTTTGACCTATAACATTAATTTCTGATGAAATATTTTTAGCTTTGAAATTTTTTGAAAAAGAGTTTTTTTGAATTATATTATTAATATTAGAATCTGGCAAAATATTTTCTATATCATTTGGTAAAATATACATTTTCATGCTTCCAAGTTGTACTTGGATTTTTCCTTGTTTATTTGAAATAACAATGGCTGGTTCGGAAAAATTAGTTATTTTTAATCTTTTGCCAGGAATAATTTGAGAAATATCAATATTGTTATTTTTATTTTTTAAATCATTTTGCATAATTTTTGTGGAGTTATAATTTTTTCTAATTACATTTGCTTTTGAAAGAGATTTTTTATTAAAATGCATTTTAACAATATTTGCAATCTCACTATCAGATGAATTTTTTAAGTCAACATCTTCTAAAAATTTAAAATCATTATATATATCATTTAAATCATTAATAATATTATTTGCATCTTCTTTTGTTTGAATATAAAGATTTTGAGCTTCTC
>CALGGT010000013.1 GCA_937915825.1 uncultured Eubacterium sp. | reverse complement strand
CCCACTGCTGCCTCCCGTAGGAGTTTGGGCCGTGTCTCAGTCCCAATGTGGCCGTTCACTCTCTCAAGCCGGCTACTGATCGTCGCCTTGGTAAGCCGTTACCTTACCAACTAGCTAATCAGACGCGGGTCCATCTCATAGCGATAAATCTTTCAAGTAGGAATCATGCGGTTCTTACTTGGTATGCGGTATTAGCAGTCGTTTCCAACTGTTGTCCCCCTCTATGAGGCAGGTTACCCACGCGTTACTCACCCGTCCGCCACTCAGTCATAAACGTCTTCTCTCCGAAAAGATCCGTCGTAAATGCTTCGTTCGACTTGCATGTATTAAGCACGCCGCCAGCGTTCATCCTGAGCCAGGATCAAACTCTCAAATTAAAAGGTTTGATCGTCAAGACTTGCTTGGCTAATCCGTTGATCGATTTCGTTGCTTTCTCATCTATATTAATAAATATGATTGCAAACGATTCCGATTTACTTGTGTACTTTCTCTTTCCTCATCTGCTCATTGATCGTTCAACTCGCCTTCGAATTCAGAAAGAAAAGGTCGTTCTTATTAGAAAAATTTCAAAAGAATTTTTCAGGGTTGTTTCACTGTTCAATTATCAAGGTTCATCTCTGCTTCCTACAGTAAATCCTGTTCGTTTCTGTCAGGTGTCTTTTACCGCGTCAGCGAATATTATATTATCAAAATTTCTAACACTTGTCAACACCTTTTTTCAAATTTTAAAAAAAAAATTTTAATTTTTGAAAATTCAACGACTCTTGAGCCACTTTAATATGGATATTTTATCCTTGGATCTCTTACTGTTTTTTCAACAAAAATTTTTATATTTAATTATGAAATCCGAGCATTCTCTGACGATGCCATTTATTTATCCTTCTTCTTGTTGATCTTCATCAAAGAACTTTTGCAGCGTATCGACGGCAGGCTTCGGATGCTGCAGACTTGGAAAACCTTTGGCCACAGAGTATCTCCATGACCTGGGATACTTTCCGTGGACGGTTTGCATCGGTTTGCACCGTCAAAGGAAAACAAAAATCGCCGTACTCACCGAAATTCCGATGTTTACAGCGATAAATATGAACGGAGAAGGAGGGATTTGAACCCTCGCGCCGCGTAAACGACCTATACCCTTAGCAGGGGCACCTCTTCAGCCACTTGAGTACTTCTCCAAAAGCTCTGAACTTAATATAAATATGAAATTAACACATCAGCGCAAGTGATATTCTATCACTTATTTTCAGAAATGTCAACCCATTTCCGAAATATTTCCTATCCATTCTTACAATCCACCGTCGATCCAACTATCCATTTTGCTTTCGCACAACCTTGTATTCATCGTCATTTTGATAATAGGGACAAGTCTTATACGAGGAAGAATAGAAACGGACCATTTCATCCTCGTCTAAATTCACCTGGCACTCCCCGTATCCCTCTTCATCTACATAATAAAGAGCGCAAAACTCGCAATTGGCTTCCACTTCAATTTCTTCCTTTCCGATATGCCTCCGGAGCTGTCTCATATAGATTGTTTCCTTTGGAATCAATGACTACGATAACCGGCAATTGTTCCACATATAACTTACGAATCGCCTCCGTTCCCAGATCATCATAAGCAATCACTTCACTTTTCCTGATGCATTTGGAAAGAAGCGCTCCGGCACCGCCCACCGCTGCCATGTAAACCGCCTTCTCCTGCATCATAGATTGAATAACGTCCTCGCTGCGCTTTCCTTTTCCGATCATGCCAGTCAAACCCTTTTTTAACAGCGTAGGAGTGTATTTATCCATACGGCTGCTAGTGGTAGGACCCGCGGATCCAATTACCTGTCCTTCTCTGTTCGGAGTCGGTCCCAAATAATAGATGACTTGATCTTTTAGATCAAAGGGCAGCTCTTTCTCCTCAGCAAGACCTTCGATCATACGCTTGTGAGCTGCATCTCTGGCTGTATAGATGACGCCGGTAATATATAAATAGTCACCGGCGTTTAATGTTTCGACTTTTTCTTTCGTAAAGGGTGTTTCGATTTGTCGTTCCATTCAATTCCTCCTCCGTCACATACCTTTCTCCTTCGAGTTGTTCCTTCGATCTGTTCTCTCGAATTGTTCCTTCGATCTGTTCTTTCGATTTGTTCTTTCGATTTACTCGTTAGATTTCGCGGGTAATATGACGATTTACATGACAGCACATATTAACCGCCACCGGAAGGCCTGCGATATGGGTGGGATATGTTTCAATATTAACGCCTAACGCCGTCACACGTCCTCCCAAACCGGCCGGACCGATTCCCAGATCATTCAAGCGTTCCAACATTTCATCTTCTAACTCCCTGACATAGGGAATGTCCGAATGAGACGAAACATCCCTGGTAAGGGCTTTTTTAGCAAGAAGCGCGCATTTTTCAAATGTTCCGCCGATGCCTACTCCCACTACAAAGGGAGGACACGCATTGGGACCGGCATTCTCCACAGCATCTAGAATCGCATTTTTAACACCTTCTATGCCGTCCGCCGGCTTTAACATGTAAAGCTTGGACATATTTTCACTTCCAAACCCTTTCGGCGCTAATGTGATCGTTACCTGATCCCCGGGCACGATTTCATAGTGGATCACCGCCGGCGTATTGTCCCTGGTATTTTCCCTCTCAATGGGATCCCCTACCACGGATTTTCGAAGGTATCCTTCTGTATAACCCCGGCGCACTCCCTCGTTAATTGCCGTCTCAATGTATTCTCCGGTAAAGTGAACCTCCTGTCCCACCTTTAGGAAAATAACAGCCATCCCGGTATCCTGGCAGATGGGGATCTTGCTGTCCTTTGCAATCTCCATGTTCTCCCGAAGTTGTCCAAATATTTGCTTACCCAAAGGAGATTCCTCCTTTCGAGCCGCTTCGTTGATCTTTGTTTTCATATCTTCAGACAACTCCAGATTGATCGAAATACACATTTCTTTTACCGCATCCCGAATTACATCAGTCCCTATTTCTCTCAATTATTCCATCACCTTTCCGTGTCGGATTCGATTGTTTCCTGGGAGGATTCCTTCTGTGTGGATCCTTCCCGCAAAGATCCTTCCTGGAAGGATTTCATATCCGAATCGGTATTCTTCACGTCATCCGCATTATCCCCATTTTCTTCTTTCCGGACCTTGGAAACGGATGCAACAAATACATTGGATTCCAGATCTACGTTCATAAGTTTCACGCCAGACGTAATACGTCCCAAAACAGAAATATCCGCTACAGCAATCCGGATCAAAATTCCTTCATTGGTGATCATCATGATCTCCTGATCCTGATGTACCGCCTTCGCTCCAATTAATTCTCCGGTTTTTTCCGTGATCTTATAACATTTTATCCCTTTACCTCCACGGTGATGTGGTGTAAATTCTTCAATCGGCGTTCTCTTACCCATTCCATATTTGGAGATCAACAAGATGGTTTCACCCTGGGTATTCATCTGTACACCCACAACTTCATCCTCTTGATCCAGGGTAATTCCCCTGACACCCATGGAAGTTCTTCCAGTCGTTCGTACTTCATTCTCATCAAATACAATACATTGACCAAACTTGGTCACCATAATAATATTCTTTGTATTATCCGTAACTTTTACCTCGATCAGATCATCGTCTTCTCGAAGATTAATCGCCTGCAAACCATTTTTCCGGATATTATGGTATTCTGAAATATGGGTTTTCTTAACCACACCCTTCTTAGTTGCCATAAACAGATACTGATCTTCCTTGTATTCACGCAGGGCGATCACCGCTGTTACTTTCTCATCCGGCATTAACTGCAGGAGATTTACGATCGCAATTCCCCGGCTGGTGCGGCTGAATTCCGGAATTTCATAGGCCTTGATCCGGTATACACGACCTTTGTTGGTAAAGAACATAAGGTAATGATGGGTGGTTGCCATGAACAGATCCTCAATAAAGTCTTCATCCAAGGTTTGCATTCCCTTAATTCCCTTGCCGCCACGATGCTGACTATGAAAATTATCCGTCGTCATTCGCTTAATATAACCCATGTTGGTAAGACAAATGATGGTATTTTCCACCGGAATCAGATCCTCGGTCGTAATATCCAGATAGTCAATTCCAATGGATGTCCGACGGTCATCTCCGTATTTATCAGCAATTTCCTGAATCTCTTCTTTGATAACGCCTAAAAGAAGCTTCCGATCCGACAGGATCTCCTTTAAATAAGCGATCTTTTCCATTAATTCCTGGTATTCTTTTTCCAGCTTCTCCCGTTCCAATCCGGTTAGTGTACGCAAACGCATATCGACGATGGCCTGAGATTGTACATCGTCTAATTCAAAACGAGACATTAAGTTCTCTTTGGCTTCCGCCGTCGTTCTGGATCCACGAATGATCTTGATCACTTCATCAATATGATCCAGCGCCGTTAACAATCCTTGTAAAATATGGGCGCGCTCTTCCGCCTTATTTAAGTCAAACCTGGTTCGGCGGGTTACAACCTCTTCCTGGTGTTTCAGATAATACGTAAGCATTTCCAAAAGATTTAAAACTTTTGGTTTGTTATCCACAAGCGCTAACATATTGCACCCAAAGGTTTCCTGCATTTGCGTATGTTTAAATAATTGATTTAAGACAACATTGGCATTTACATCCCTTCGCAGCTCAATGCAGATCCGCATTCCTTCTCTTGAAGACTCATCTCGAAGTTCTGTAATTCCATCTACTTTCTTCTCTTTATGTAAATCCGCGATTTTTTCTACTAATTTGGCTTTGTTCACCATGAAGGGGAGTTCCGTTACAACGATCCGGCTTTTCCCGTTGGCCATGGTCTCAATCTCTGTTACCGCGCGAACACGGATCTTTCCGATTCCCGTACGATATGCCTGCTCAATGCCGGCACGGCCCATGATCTGAGCACCGGTAGGAAAATCCGGTCCTTTAATGATTTCCATGATCTCATCTAATTCTGTATCACGGTCCTCTTCTACCACGTTATCAATGATCTTAACAACGCCGCCTACCACTTCTCGTAAGTTGTGAGGCGGAATATTGGTAGCCATTCCTACAGCGATTCCGGAAGTTCCATTCACCAAAAGATTCGGATATCTGGCCGGCAATACAGTTGGTTCTTTCTCCGTCTCATCGAAGTTGGGAATAAAATCCACGGTATTTTTATTAATATCCCGCAGCATTTCCATAGAAATCTTGCTAAGCCTTGCCTCTGTATAACGCATAGCCGCTGCCCCGTCACCATCGACGGATCCGAAGTTTCCGTGTCCGTCAACCAAGGGGTACCTGGTAGACCATTCCTGGGCAAGATTCACCAATGCACCGTAAATAGAACTGTCTCCATGAGGATGATATTTACCCATGGTATCACCGACAATACGGGCGCATTTACGATGAGGCTTATCCGGCGTATTATTTAATTCGCTCATGGCATGTAAGATTCTTCGTTGAACCGGTTTTAAACCATCTCTTACATCCGGCAAAGCACGAGATACAATTACGGACATCGCATAGTCAATATACGAAATTTCCATTGTTTTCTTTAAATCTGTACCCTGTACTTTATCTAAATGTTCCAAGTCATTCATATTTTCGTCCATTCCCTATATCCTTTCTTTTGATCTTCTATTAACCTTGAGTTTATGTTCTTGGATCAAAGCTCCATGTTACATTCTTAGTCAAGACTCCCTCGTTACGTTCTTAAATCAAAACTATTTCGCAAGTTTTGCATGTCATATCGATCTCCAACTAAATGAAACACTCATTAAACATCCAGATTTGTAACATATTGAGCATTTGCTTCAATAAATTCCCGACGAGGCTCTACCTGATCGCCCATTAACGTATTAAACGTCTGATCCAATTCTGTTAAATCTTCCTCATCCATGTTTACACGTAACAGAACTCGTTTTGCAGGATCCATCGTCGTATCCCAAAGCTGCTCTGCATCCATCTCACCCAAACCTTTGTAACGCTGGATGCTGTTATTTCCATCTCTTCCCAGTTCATCCAATTTCGCGTTTAACTCATCATCGGAATAAACATAATAGGATTGACGGTTCTTATCGATCTTATACAATGGCGGTTGTGCCAAATAAACATAACCTTCCTTGATCAAATCCGGCATAAACCGATAGAAAAAGGTTAATAACAAAGTAGCGATGTGAGCACCGTCTACGTCGGCATCCGTCATAATAATAATTTTATGATAACGAAGTTTTGAAATATCAAAATCGTCTTGAATTCCTGTACCAAAAGCCGTGATCATAGCTTTGATCTCATTATTGGTAAGAATGCGATCCAATCTGGATTTTTCAACATTAAGAATCTTACCACGTAAAGGTAAAATTGCTTGCGTTGCACGATCCCTGGCTGTTTTCGCGCTGCCACCCGCGGAATCTCCCTCTACAATGTAAATTTCACAATTCTTCGGATCTTTATCACTGCAGTCTGCTAACTTTCCGGGAAGGGACATCCCCTCCAAAGCAGTTTTTCTTCGTGTCATTTCCCTTGCGTTTCTGGCAGCTTCTCTGGCACGTTGAGCAAGAATGGATTTGTTGCAAATATCCTTGGCAATGGCGGGATTTTGTTCCAAAAAGATTTCCAATTGTTTGCTGACAATTCGTTCAACCGCGCCTCTGGCTTCACTGTTTCCTAATTTTTGTTTGGTCTGACCTTCAAATTGAGGTTCCGGAATCTTAATGCTGATAACAGCTGTCATTCCCTCACGAATATCTTCCCCGCTTAAATTGGGATCGTTTTCTTTGACCAATTTATAGTTTCTTGCGTAGTCGTTAAATGTCTTGGTAATGGCATTTTTAAAACCGGTTAAATGTGTTCCTCCCTCCGGTGTCGTAATGTTATTAACAAAACTGTAACACCCCTCGTTGTACCCGTCGTTGTGCTGGAAAGCAACCTCTACGTTAATGTCGCCTACATTTCCTTCACAATAGATCACTTCCTGATACAAAAGATCCTGATGGCGATTTAAATAATCTACATATTCCTTAATACCGCCTTCATAGTAAAATGCCTCTACTTTCGGCTCTTCCAATCGATCATCATGCAAAACGATCTTAATTCCCTTAGTTAAAAATGCCATCTCTCGAAGACGTTTTTTTAAGGTATTATAATCAAATACCGTGGTCTCCGTAAAAATATCTCCATCCGGTAAAAACGTTACTTTCGTTCCATTTTTCTTCGTTGTTCCAATTTCTTCTAATTCGTTTGTGGAATGTCCTAATTCATAACGCTGAAAATATACCTTTCCATCTCGCATGATCTCAACTTCTAACCATTTGGATAAGGCATTTACAACGGAAGCTCCCACGCCGTGCAAACCACCGGATACTTTATATCCGCCGCCGCCAAATTTTCCTCCTGCATGAAGCACGGTAAATACAACTTCTACCGCAGGTTTTCCGGCTTTTTGATTAATACCCACCGGAATTCCACGACCATCGTCAATTACCGTTATGGAATTGTCTTTATTAATATGCACATCAATGTTTTTACAATATCCTGCCAATGCCTCATCCACAGCATTATCCACGATTTCATAAACCAAATGATGAAGTCCTCTCTCCGATGTACTTCCAATATACATACCCGGTCTTTTACGAACCGCTTCCAGACCCTCTAAAATCTGGATCTGATCTGCTCCATATTCATTCTGATTACTCATTTGCCTTGCCTCCCTGTTTTTCTTCCACAACATTTCCATTTCGAATATGAAAAATTTTATCAATGATCATCTCATTCTCAATAAATTCCTCTAATCCCGTACAAGTAATTAACGTTTGAATGTTCTCCATTCTCTTTAATAAAAAGGTTTGCCGGTTTCGATCCAACTCAGAAAATACATCATCCAATAAAAGAATAGGTTTTTCTCCTATTTTCTTTTGAACAATCTCAATCTCCGTTAACTTCATACTAAGAGCAGCCGTTCTCTTCTGTCCTCGAGAACCGTAAGTTCGAAGAGAAATTCCATTACAGGAAATTTCCAGATCATCCCGATGAGGTCCAACACTTGTATTCATAAAATATAAATCTTTTTGTTCCTTTTCTAAAAGATTTTTTTCAAAATCATCCACTTCCGTATTGGGTTCATATCTTATTTCCATCTCCTCTTCCCCATTTGTCAGCTCTTGATGGATTCTCTTACAATCCTCACGAATTTCCTCAATATAATTCGCCCGCTCTTTTATAATATACGATCCATATTGAATTAATTCCTGATCCCACACGTCCAACGTATCCAATAATTCCCTTTGGGAAGAAATCTGTTTTAACAATTGATTTCTTTGCTTTAAAACCTGACGGTATTTACTTAAATGATACAAGTAAACCGGATTTAACTGACATAACTCCACATCCATAAAATTCCTACGTTCCTCCGGCCCTCTCTCAATAATAGAAAGATTTTCCGGTGAGAAAAATACCACGTTGGAAACTCCCATTAAATCCTTACTTTTTCGAATAGGAACCCGATCAATGGCAATTCCCTTGGCTTTATTTTTCTTTAAATGAAAATCAATCTTATGACTTCGATCCTTCTTTCGGATTTCCATTTGAATGTGAGCTTCCTCACATCCAAACAGGATCATTTCTTTATCCTTACTTCCCCTATGACTTCTTGTAGTCGAGCAAAGATTGACGGCTTCTAAAATATTTGTTTTCCCTTGGGCATTATCCCCATATAAAACGTTAATGCGAGGAGAAAATGTAAGCATTTCCTTCTTGTAATTGCGAAATTGCTGCAACGAAAGTGATTCAATCATCATTTACTTTCAACCCTTACCGTCTCTTCTTTCCATGTAAATTCATCACCGGGATAAAGTTTCCTTCCCCTGCGAGTTTCCACTTCTCCATTTACGGTAACCTCACCATAAGAAATGAGGATTTTCGCATCCGTTCCGGAACCAACCATACCGGCTAATTTCATAGCCTGACCTAATTTTATAAACGCATCTTTGATATAAATTTCCATTGTATTTCATCCTGTATCGAAAGACTTATCCTTGCATCGAGATGGGAAGGATCAGATAATTATAAGTTTCATCGTCTTTGATAAACACCGGAGATCTGGAATTTACCAAATACATGGTAACTTCTTCCAAATCCAAAACTTTTAATACATCCATTAAATATTTTGATGAGAAAGAAATATCCAAATCTTTTCCTTCTTTCGTAATGGAAATCTTATCATTCATAGATCCCATCTTGGTATTCATATCCAAATTCAGATCCTGATCATTAATATGCAATACAATGGGTTGATTCTCCGATTCACGGTTTAACAAAGTGGACCGATCCAAAGAATTGTAGAATTCCATTCGATTAATGGTAACCTTTGTTTCATATTCGTTGGACATCATCTGATCCACATTATAATAATTTCCTTCGATCAACTGTGTGATCAGGATCGTACGATCAAATTCAAACAAGGCATGATTCTCAGAAAAATAGATCTCCATCTCATCGTCAACTCCGCCTTGCAGGATTTTACTAAGTTCTGTTAACGCCTTTCCAGGAATAACTACTTTTGTATTGTCATAACTTTCTTTTAAACGAACGATCCTTTGAGATACACGATGAAGATCCAGAGAAGCGATCATAAATTTATCACCGGTAATCTCAAACAATTCACCGGTAATGATTTTATTGTTTTCATTCTTGGAAATGGAAAAGATCGTTTGATTGATCATATCACGCAAGGTCATTTGTGAAATGGTGATCTTATGATTCTTATCCATCTGAGGCAGCATTGGAAATTCATCGGAATCAATGCCAGATAAATGAAATTTCGAAGATCCACTGGTTAACGTAATACGATACTCATCATCCGCTGCGAAATGAAATTCATCGGAATCAAATTTTCTTACAACATCTGATAACATCTTAGCATTTACCAATACAATACCATCTTCCGCTACATCGGCATCAAAAGAGGTTTCAATCCCCAAATTCATGTCGTTGGTAGTTAAAGTGATCACACCATTGACGGCTTTTACAACCATACATTCCAAAACGGGCATCGTTGTTCGTACAGGAATTGCTTTTAACACAATGTTGATTGATTCCTCCATTTTTGTTCTGTTGCATTCAAATCTCATTAGGTAGACTCCTTTCACGTCCGCTTTGCGGCCTATAAAATAATATACGTAAAGATAATAATAGTAATAATAATACCTGTTGATATGTGGAAAAGCTAAGTTTTGTTCTTAACATAGCATATTTGCTGAAATTTTATTCTATGTATTATTCCGGTATTTGACTGGAATAAAGCGTGGATAGATCAGGGAAGCAATTGTTTCTTTATGATATCCAGGTCGTGTTCCAATTTTTCATCCTCAGGAATTGCATTTTTAATTTGTTCATAACCGTGGATAATTGTGGTATGATCCCTGTTTCCTAAGGAATTTCCAATGGCGGTTGTGGATAAGTTTGTGTATTCCCTCGCTAAATACATAATAACCTGTCTGGGCATGCTAATGCTTTTCATTCTCTTCTTCCCAACAATATCTTCTTTGGAAATATCGTAGTGTTCACAAACGATTTGAATGATGTTATTTAACGTAATGACCTTGGAAACATTGGGAGTGATCATATCTTGAAGAGCAGCTTTTGCCATTTCCAGATTGGATTCTTCGTGGGTGAGTTGAACACCGATGGTAACTTTGGTATATGCTCCGATCAATTCACGAATGTTGGTGCGAATATTGGAAGCAATGTAATTTAAAATATCGTCTTCTAATTTTATATTCGCTTTATCCCGGTAATTCTTTAAAAATGCCAGACTGGTTTCATAATCGGGAGGATCAATGCTAACCGAAAGGCTGGAATTAAAGCGGGAAATATATCGTTCGTCCAGATTCTCCAAATCTCTGGGAGGTTTATCACTGGAAAGAACGATCTGTTTTCCGTCATTTAATAGGGCTTCATAGGTAAAAAAGAACTCCATCTGTGAGCTGTCTTTTCCTATAATAAACTGTATATCATCAATTAACAAAACATCTACGTTGCGATATTTCTTACGAAAATTGTTAATAGCTGAGTTTCCGCCGGATTCTTTGTTTCTTCTCAGTGCGTCTACCAGCTGGTTTACAAAGACTTCGCTGGGAATGTAGAGAACATTCAGATCTGGATAGTGTTCTCGGATCGATCTGGCAATTGAATGTAATAGGTGAGTTTTCCCAAGTCCGGGAGAGCTATAGATAAATAAGGGATTATAGCTCTGACTGGGAGATTCTGCAACGGCTAAAGAAGCAGTAAAGGCAAATTGGTTTGTACTGGTTTGTACAAAGTTTTCAAAAGAATTATCAGAATAAAATGAAGTAAAATCCTTGGATTCTGCAGATTTTTCTTGAAATTCCGGTTCTTTTTTGGCTTTATATTCATATTCGATCTCAACGCTTTCTCCGGTAATGGTCTCAATTGCTACGCGAAGGATCGCGTCGTATTTGTTTCGGATCAAATTGATACTGTCGCCAATCTTATCTTTATCCGCTTGCAAGATCAGAAAGTGATCCTGATGAGATACAATCTCCAAAGGCTCGATAAAAGTTCGTATTACTGGCGAAGAAAGGTTGGTTTCATCCATCAGCCATTGTATGATCTGACTCCATTGTGTCTGAATATTCGAATTCATAATTGCTACTTCCTCACTTCAAATTATGATAAAAATGCAAAATATCACTTCTATATTATATAACAAAACCAATAAATTATCAAGAGATTTTAAACTTTCAAAAAAATTGCTTGACTATTTCTAAAAAGAATATTATAATTATGCTTGATATGTTCTGTCAAAATTTGGGACATTTTGTAGGAGGTGAATACGAGATGAAAATGACATATCAACCGAAAAAAAGACAAAGATCTAAAGTTCACGGTTTTCGTAAGAGAATGCATACTGCCAACGGAAGAAAGGTTTTAGCACGTAGAAGAGCAAAAGGAAGAAAGCAATTGTCTGCTTAATCTTTCATCTGGAAAAAGAGGATTTCAATCCGGAATTAGAGGTGTTTCATGTTTCAAAGACTTGGTAAAAACACCGAATTTAAGAAGGTTTATAATTTCGGTCGTTGGAAATCAAACAGGGATTTGGTAATGGTTGTTCTAAAATGCGATTCTTCTGCCCAAATATACGGATTTTCTGTAAGTAAGAAGGTAGGGAACAGCGTGGTAAGACATCGGATTACCAGACAATTAAGAGAAATAGCCAATAAAAACGTAAATAACATAAAAGTCGGATATAAGATTGTAGTAATTGCAAAGCCGGAAGTGGCAGGGAAGAAGTTTGATGAAATAAACAAATCTTTCCTGCATTTATGTAGGTTACAGGGAATTATGAGATGATGATATGAGAAGATTTGTTATTTATTTGATTCGTTTGTACCAGAGGTATATATCCCCGTTAAAGGGGCCTTGTTGTATTTATATACCTACTTGTTCCGAGTATGCAATTTTAGCAATTAAAAAATACGGTCTTGTAAAAGGCGGTTTTTTGGCTGTTAAGAGGGTGCTGAGATGTCATCCTTTTCATAAGGGAGGATACGATCCGGTTCCTTAATAAGGATACGATCCGAACCTTTGATCTGTAATGTAAGAAACTATGGGAGGATTTCATGAAATTTTTATATCAAATACTTGGTGTGGTCATCAATTATATCGATATTGGAATTTTCACAATAACTGGTAAACACAGCATCGGATGGTGTATCATTGCTTTTACGATCATTGTTTACGCACTTATGATTCCTTTAAATGCGAAACAACAGAAGTCGACCCGGTTGATGAATAAGATCAATCCGGAGTTGCAGGCGATACGAGATAAATACCAGGGCAAAAAAGATAATGATTCTGTAATGAAAATGAATAATGAAACACAAGCGATTTATACGAAGTATGGAATCAGTCCCTTTACAGGGTGTCTGCCTATGTTGATCACATTACCGATCATGTTTGCGATTTATGGTGTTATTCGTAATGTACAAACGTATGCGCCTGGACTTTCGGATGAATCTGCCAAGATGTTTTTAGGTTTGGATGTAACACAAACTCCCAGAGAATTTTCCAAGGTTACGATTTTTGCTTATCTAATTCCAATTCTGGCTGTTATTTTTCAATATTTGAATGTAATGATTATGCAGCCCAAGACTGAAAAGAAGGCTGGTTCCAGAAAAAAGGATTCGGATGATTCCATGCAGCAAAGCATGAAAATGATGAATTATTTTATGCCTTTGATGAGTGGATTTTTCTGTCTGACTTTGAATATTGGTATCGGACTTTACTGGATCATTGGATCAATTTTCCGCGTTGTTCAGGGATATTTGATCAATCGCCATGTAGAAAATATTGATTTAGATGACTTAATTGAAAAGAACAAAGACAAAGTTGTTAAGAAAGCCAAGAAACAAGAGGAAATGAATCGCCGTATGGAAGAATATTCTAAAACCAGAACCAGCGGGATTCAATATGCTAAGAATTATAAGAATGATACGAAGGATACAAATAATCGATCCGATCATGAGAAGGTAATGAACACAAAAAACCGTGATAATAACAATTCTTCCAAGGATTTCAAAAAGGGAAGTATTTCCTATTACGCTCATAAGTTAGATAAGAAATAATCAAAATAGAATATGAAAGAACGTGAAATAAGTGAGAAATATGGCGAGAAATAATAAGAAAGACAAACAGAATTAGAAAAGAGAATGGGTCACGGTGGTAAAATGGAGGTAGTAAGATGTCTGATTGGCAAGAGTTTACAGGTAAGACCGTTCAAGATGCATTAACATCAGCTTTGATTGCATTAGGCGTCCCTGAAGATCAAGTAGAGTATGAAGAAGTGCAGAAAGAAGGAAGCGGATTTTTAGGATTGTTTGGAGCAAAGGAAGCGATCATTCGTGCCAGAATAAAAGATTCTGAGACAGATCGTACTTTCGGTGATGTGGAAAACAATGTTAAAAGCAGCGCAGCATCTGCTGTTAACACAGGTTCTTCCGTTGCGGTCTTCGGTGATCCGGAAAAGGACGCAAAAGAGTTTTTAACCGATGTATTTGATAAAATGAATTTACAGGTTGAAATTCAAACGGCTTATTCGGAAGAAACGGTATTTATTGAATTAGTTGGCGAAGATATGGGAGTTTTAATCGGCAAAAGAGGTCAAACACTGGATTCTTTACAATATCTTACCTCTTTGGTTGTAAACAAAGGTCGTGAAGAATACATTCGTATTAAGATGGATTCGGAGAATTATCGGGATCGACGTCAAAAGACCATTGAAAATTTAGCTAAGAATTTGGCAAAGAAAGCTAAAAATACGGGAAGAGTTGTTCATGTGGATGCTATGAATCCATATGAACGTCGAATTATTCATTCGGTATTGCAAGAAGATAAATATGTAGATACTCACAGCGAAGGGGAAGAGCCCAATCGTCATGTAGTAATTACATTAACGGAAGAATACGCGAATATGCCTAGAAAACCTCGGGGAAAATACAACAATCGTCGTGGCGGATATAATCGTGGTTACAAGAAAGATGGATATCGAAAGAACGGACGTTATGGAAAGAGATCCGATTCGTATCAAAATGATTATAAAGATAACAACAGCAATCATGAAAAAGGGGAGTCTTCGGAAGAAGCTACCGAATAAGATTGCATGGAAATTTGCAATTGATGAAGGCATCCTTATTGGGATGCCTTTTTTCGTAAGGAGGGATCCCAATGAGGTATGATTTACAAGAGGATACCATCGCAGCGATTGTTACATCTTCTACCAACAGTGGTGTAAGTATTATTCGAGTCAGTGGACCGGATGCGTTGGAGAAGGTTTCACCTTTGATCCAATCCAAGACACCTACGAACCTGTGGAAAAGTCATAGTATACATTATGGATATATTGTGGATAACCATAAAAATCCGGTGGATGAAGTGTTGATACTTTATATGAAAGGGCCGAAGTCCTATACTAGAGAGGACGTTGTAGAAATACATTGTCACGGAGGTATGGTTTGTTGCCGTGAAATTTTAAAAATCATTTTCAAACAGAACATTCGTCCGGCAGAGCCCGGAGAGTTTACCAAGCGGGCATTTTTAAATGGACGTATTGATCTGACACAAGCAGAGGCTGTTATGGATCTGATCTCTGCAAAGAACCAATATGCCAGGATGAGTGGAGTTACTCGTTTGAAAGGTCGTATGAAAGATAAAGTTCGAGAGATTGATCATCGGATTTTAGATGATGTGGCTTTTATTGAAGCAGGGTTGGATGATCCGGAACATATTGATATGTCTGAATTTTCTCAGGAATTTCCTTCTCATTTGTCTGATTATATGGAACAGATTCAGCAAATGTTGGATCATTATGAGGAAGGTCGTTTGATCAAAGAAGGGATTCAAACGGTAATTTTAGGTCGACCAAATGTTGGAAAGTCTTCTTTTCTGAATCAATTGTTAGGGGAAGATCGAGCCATTGTTACCGATGTACCTGGAACGACTCGTGATATGATTGAAGAAGATGTTATGATCCAGGATGTATGTTTGCATATTATTGATACAGCCGGAATTCATGAGACAGAGGATCAGGTAGAAAAAATTGGAATCGAGCGCGCGAAAAAATCGATGGAAGAAGCAGATCTTTGTTTGTTGATTCTGGATCAGAGTTCTCCTTTGACAAAAGAAGATTTAGATTTAATGGATTTGATCCGGGATAAGAAATCTCTGGTACTCTTGAACAAGAATGACTTAGATGCGAAAATGACGATGGAAGAAATTCAAAAATATTGGTCTTCGGATATTCTTTCGGTTTCTTCCCGAACCGGATTGGGAGTGGAAGCATTTGGTACACACATTCGTAAGATGTTTCATCTGGATCAGTTGTCTTTTAATGAGGAAATCTTCATCGGGAATGAACGTCAGAAAACCTGTCTAAATGAGGCTCTAGAGGCACTTTCACTTGTGGAGGAAGGAATCAAAAATGGCGTAGGAGAAGATTTTTTAAGCATTGACCTAATAAATGCACATGAGAACCTAAAAAAATTGATGGGAGAGCAAGTTGATGACGAGCTAATTGAGACTATTTTTTCAAAATTCTGTATGGGAAAATAGAATTTTCAGAAATTAGAGATATGTTGTTCAAAAAAAACGACCCTGTGATATCAAACAATATAGTATCATATAATGTTTGATATCACATTATATAAATATAAAATGATTTTATGAAGGAAGGTTTTCCTATGAAACATTGGAAAGAGGAATACGATGCAGTTGTTGTAGGAGCTGGTCATGCCGGATGTGAGGCAGCATTTGCATTAGCAAAGATGGGATTTCGGACGGTCATTTTTACGGTAAGTGTTGACAGCATTGCCATGATGCCTTGCAATCCTAATATTGGAGGCTCTTCCAAAGGACATTTGGTAAGAGAAGTGGATGCTTTAGGTGGTGAAATGGGTAAGTCCATTGATGAAACTTACATTCAAAGTAAGATGCTGAATCAATCGAAAGGCCCTGCGGTTCATTCTTTGCGTGCTCAGGCAGATAAGAAAGCTTATAGTCAGTGCATGCGAGATAAATTGGAACTGAATGATAATATTATTGTTAAGCAAGGGGAAGTAACGGAAATTCTTGTTTCAAAAAGGGATGGAAAGCAGGTATTTACCGGTGTTCGAACCAATGCCGGATTGGAAATTGAAGCAAAGACGTGCATTCTTTGTACGGGTACTTATCTATCTGCCCGGTGTATTACCGGAGATGCATCGGTTCCTACCGGTCCAAATGGATTAATGGCGGCAAATCATCTCTCTTCTTCTTTGAAGGATTTGGGAGTTGAAATTCGGAGGTTTAAAACAGGGACGCCGGCCCGTATGGATGGGAGAACGGTGGATTTTGAGAAGATGCAGCCCCAATATGGGGATGAACATGTGGTTCCTTTTTCTTTTACAAATACGGAAGAGGAGATTGCAAGAGAGCAGGTTCGCTGTTATTTAACTTATACAAATGAAAAAACCCATGAAATCATTCGGAAAAACATTGATCGTTCGCCTCTTTATTCCGGGAAGATTCAGTCAACGGGACCCAGATATTGTCCTTCTATTGAAGATAAAGTAATGAAGTTTCCAGAAAAAGACAGACATCAAATATTTGTAGAGCCAGAAGGACTTTATACAAATGAAATGTATTTATCTGGTATGAGCTCTTCTCTTCCAGAAGATGTTCAACATGAAATATATAAAACAATGCCAGGTTTTGAAAATGCTGTAATTGTTAGAAATGCTTATGCTATTGAATATGATTTGATAGATGCAACAGAACTAAAACCATCATTAGAATTTAAAAATATAGAAGGACTTTTTGGAGCAGGTCAGATAAATGGTTCTTCAGGCTATGAAGAGGCAGCAGGACAAGGTCTTATAGCAGGAATAAATGCAGCTCGTCTTATGCAAGGGAAA
>CALGGT010000012.1 GCA_937915825.1 uncultured Eubacterium sp. | reverse complement strand
GAGTTCAGACGTGTGCTCTTCCGATCTACAGGGAAATAATGACGGAAGCCTATAATGTCGGCACCGCGCTTGGTGTAGATCTTCCGGAGGATCTGGTAGATACCAATATGAAGAAGCTGGAGAAGACGACGGATGATTCGACTAGCAGCCTGAGCAGGGATTTTGACAGGCATATTTCGGGCGAATACCTGCTGTTCGGCAAGGACATTTCTGATATGGGACAAAACGTCGGAGTAGAAACTCCACGGATTGACGCAATGCATGAAGCGATGCTTAAGCGGATCGCGTCGTGGGAATAAACAGGAGGCGGAAACAATGGTAATAGACACTTGTATGGATCATGTGCCCGAGAGGCTCTATGATGACGAGGAAATGCTGAACGGCTTCCTTAACTGCATTTCACAGGAATCCGGATACAAGGCGTATGTCGGCAGCACGGCCGGCGGCGCGCGCCAGATGATACTCGAAAAACCCGAAGGCCTGGCAAATCTCAACTATGTCGACGGCGAGTATTCCCTTAAGGTCAAGCTTGACGCCATGGATGAGTGCGGCGTGGATGCCGGTATCATCAAGATTCCCTGCTGGCAGGAATGGCTCGATATTAAGACCTGTCGTATGGTAAATGATGACGCGGCTGTAATGTGCGCGGAATCCGACGGAAGGCTGTACGCCCTCGCCGCGGTTCCCCCTTGGGATGAGGAAGAGAATTACAAAGAACTGGAGCGCTGCGTAAATGAACTCGGTATGTGCGGAGTCCAGCTGGCATGCCACTATGGGGAGAGATATCTGGACGACCCCATTTTCCGGCCGTTCCTTTCAAGGGTAAATGAAATGAAGCTCCCCGTATATGTGCGTCACACGCCGCTTCCCGCGGACTGGAAGCACATCGTTGACTATAACAACGTCAGACGTACCCTTGGCCGCGTGGTCGATCAGTCGATCGCCGTCGGCAGGGAACTTTTCTGCGGCATGTTTGATGAGCTGCCGGATCTCAGATTTGTTCACACGATTCTTGGCGGCAACTGGTACAGCGTGGCTGCAAGCATGATCCCGGCCAGGTCATCCAGAGCCGAGTCAATGGAACGCCTTGAGAGCGACAGCAGGGAGAAGATACTCGAGTATCTGGACAAAAACATTTTCTTTGAGGCGACTCACCCGAGCACACTCGGCAAAGACCAGCTCGAGAGTGCAGTCAGGATCTGCGGCGCCGATCACATACTGTTTGGGTCCTCATTTCCCGTATTCCACGGCTGGATGGGTGACGGAGTCAGGATGATAAACTCTCTCGATATCTCAGAAGAAGAAAAACAGCTGATCCTGGGAGGAAATGCCGAGCGGGTATTCCTGGGGCAATAGACGTTGGAACTTGTCAGCTTAGGACTTTGCTTTAGGCTTTCGTTTTAAGCTCTTGGCGTTGAAAAGTGGTCGGAAAATGAGGATTTCAGGATTTTCCGACCACTTTCGAATTCAAAGATCAAAATTCAAAGATCAATTAGTAAAGAAACCTTACCCCGGGCAGGAGATTTCCATCAGCTTCTCGATCATTTTGTGGAGCGCGCCTGCTTCGGCGGAGTCTGTTGCTTTGTAATACACTTCCTTGCCTTCTTTGCGGCTCTCTATGAGGCCTGCGTCTTTCAGGAGCTTAAGATGATGAGCGACCGCGGGGCTGCTCATCTCCATCATGGCTGCAATATTTATAACACACTCTTCGGTGTGGCAGAGGAGCCAGAAAACCTTTACTCTTGCGGGGTCGCTCAGCTGCTTGAACAGCTGGGATACCGTAAGGAAGGAATCATCCGAAGGGACACATTCCGTCAGGTGCTCTGATTCATTGTGATGATGATGTGGAAGTTCCATTTTAAAAACCCCTTAAAAAATAGTTGCAAAGCTTCTTAATGGAGAGTATACTACAGGCAGAACGATTAAACAAACGTTTAATCGAAGTCAGCAACAACCCAACAGAGAGGGCCGGAATATGAAGAAAAAATACAATATTGAAGTCGACTGCGCAAATTGCGCAAATAAGATGGAAGAAGCTGCCAATCAAACCCAGGGGGTTGCGAAGGCAACGGTCAACTTCATGAAATTGAAAATGATCGTGGAGTTTGAAGAAGACGCGGATACCGAGTCAGTGATGGATCAGGTGTTGAAGAATTGCAAGAAGGTTGAAAGCGATTGCGAAATCTATATCTAAAACCGTTTTTAAGAAAACTGTCTTCTTGCAAACTATTTTCTTGATTATATGCTTATTATATGAGGAGGCTCGCTATGAATCGGAAGCAGAAGAATGTTTTAATCCGTATCCTTATAACAGCAGTTTTGATGATCGTTCTTCATTTTCTGCCCTTAGAAGGCTGGGTAAGTCTTGTATGTTACCTGGTATGTTATGGAATCATTGGTTATGATATATTGAAGAAAGCCTTTCGTTTTCGCGGAAAAGAGACGTTCTTTGATGAGAATTTTTTAATGGCCATTGCCAGTGTGGGAGCAATCCTTTTACAACAATATGTGGAAGGATGTGCCGTGGTTTTATTCTATCAGATTGGTGAATTATTCCAAAGCTATGCGGTAGGAAAAAGCAGAAGAAATATTACCGACTTAATGGATATTCGGCCGGATTATGCCAATGTAGAAGTTGATGGTAAGCTGTCCAAGGTGGATCCGGATGAGGTGGATATTGGAACGGTGATCGTGGTAAAGCCTGGAGAAAAGGTACCCATTGATGGTATCTTATTCCAGGGAGAGACCAACTTAGACACCATGGCGTTAACTGGAGAAAGCTATCCCCGCTCTGTAAAAGAAGGGGATGAAATCCTGAGCGGAAGCATTAATCTGACCGGTACCATTCAGGTGAAAACGACGAAGGAATTTGGAGAGTCCACGGTATCCAGGATTTTGGATCTGGTGGAGAATTCCAGTAATAAGAAAGCAAAAGCGGAGGCATTTATCTCGAAGTTTGCCAAATACTACACGCCGGCTGTGTGTTATCTGGCGTTAGCACTGGCTATTATACCCCCGATCGTTCAGTTTCTTGTATTCAAACAGTCGCCTACCTTCGATGTTTGGATCTACCGGGCGCTGACCTTCTTAGTTATTAGTTGTCCCTGTGCGTTGGTGATCAGCATTCCCCTTTCCTTCTTTGCGGGAATCGGATGTGCCAGTCGGGAGGGAATCCTTATCAAAGGTGCCAACTACATTGAGACGCTCTCGAAGGTAAAACGAGTGGTATTTGACAAAACCGGAACCTTAACGGAAGGCGTGTTTGAGGTTGTGGGCATCCATCATAATAAAATGGATGGAGATAAGATCCTGGAATTGGCCGCTCATGTGGAAGCCTATTCCAATCACCCCATCAGTCACAGTTTGCGGAAAGCCTATGGAAAACAGCCGGATTTGTCCAGGGTTTCCGACGTTCAGGAAATCAGCGGCAATGGCCTGAGCGGATTGGTAGACGGTGTCCGGGTATTGGTAGGAAACGATAAATTAATGAAAAATATGGGCTACGATTATTTAGAGTGCCACGGTGTGGGAACCATCGTGCATGTAGTCATTGACGGGACCTATCAGGGACATATTTTAATCCGTGATATTATTAAAGAAAAGTCTTCTTCTGCCATTCGTATGCTGAAAAAGCTTGGAGTCCAGGATACTAGAATGCTAACCGGAGATGCAAAATCCGTAGCGGAATACGTAGCCGGGAAGCTGGGATTGAAGGAATACTACAGCGAGCTTTTGCCGGAGGACAAAGTGACAAAGGTGGAGGCATTCCTGGAAGAGGAAAAAGAGGGAGAATATCTGGCGTTTGTAGGAGATGGAATTAACGACGCACCGGTTATTACCCGGGCCGATGTGGGATTTGCCATGGGTGGCGCCGGAGCGGATGCAGCCATTGAGGCGGCGGATGTTGTGGTCATGGATGATAATCCGGAGAAGATTCCCATAGCCATTGGCTTGTCGCAAATCTGTATGCGCATCGTCTATGAGAATATTGTTTTTTCCATTGGAGTAAAACTGATTTGTCTGATCTTAGGAGCGCTGGGTGTTGTAAATATGTGGATTGCCATTTTTGCCGATGTAGGAGTGATGGTGATTGCCGTATTAAATGCTGTGCGGATCTTATTTATGAGACGATTGATAAAGGAGTGACCGAAAATGGCAGAGAAAGAAACTTGTGAAATTTGTGGAGAAGAGCATTTTCATCCGGATTTAATTCATAAAGTATTGGAACATATGCCGACCGAAGATGAAGCGTATGATCTGGCTGAATTATTTAAGGTATTTGGGGATTCCACACGAATCCGAATCCTATTGGTTCTGTTTGAAGAAGAGCTTTGTGTATGTGACCTGGCAGAAACTTTAAACATGACGGATTCGGCGATTTCCCATCAATTGCGGATCCTCAAGCAGAGTAAGTTGGTAAAAAACCGAAGAAAGGGGAAATCCGTATATTATTCATTGGCGGACTCCCACGTGGCAACCATTATCGGACAGGGTTGCGAACACATTCGTGAGTGATCCGGAAAGGATAGAATATATAAAGTCTGAAAATATTGTAGAGAAGGTTACGTTTGGATCGATGGATCTGGTTGGTAAAATTCAGGATGAGATCGACCAGGAGAACCTGTCTCCTTCCGAATTAGCTGTGGAATTCGTGGGATTATGTACGGATATTTGTGTGGTATCCAACGCATTGCTGATCAAAGCGAATTTCCCGGAGGCGGTTCTTTGTGTGGATCCCGCCTGTTGTGCCGGCGTGACGCCGGACCTTCACGAGGCAGCCTTAAAAACCATGGAATCTTGTCAGATTAAAAGAATCTGACAAGATTCTTTTTTTGAGAAAAGTTTCAATCGAAGATATATGTATTTTAAGCGAGAAAAGCCGCTTGAATACACGTTGACTTTTGAATTTGTCTATGCAATAATAAAGATGGAAAAGCGAAAGATAGAGGGAGGGAGTCGTATCGTAGGGAGAAGAACGTATTGACAACCGAAGCAAGAACTCTATCGCAGGTAGGGGGGAAGTAGATCACTATAAGAAAAAGAATTCTGAGATGCCGCCAAAGAATTCTGGCCTCTTAGAATTCTTTTTTTTAATGAAGTTTTAATAAAACCTAAACCCATTTTAAAAGACCCGGAACCGGGAACGCGATATACTAAGTTCATCCAATGAGGGACGCCTCATGGAGAAAGAATCCAAGAAAAGAAATCAAAGAAACGAGGGAATGAAAATGGAAGAATTTGAAAAAGTTGAGAAATTAGTAGATCGCGCCGGAGTAACTTACGAAGAAGCGAAAGAAGCATTGGAGAAAAACAATGGTGACATTCTGGATGCCATGGTTTATCTGGAGAAGAATGGAAAGACCAAGAAGCCGGATCAATCCAGTTACAAAACCAATAACCAGGAACAACCTGGCTATGAAAATGTCACAGCTAAGGTGGAAGAAAGCAGACAGCAGGGAGAGAAAGAAGAAAAGTCCGTATTTAGTAAGATTTGGGATGGGATCAAATACCTATTAAAGAAAGGATCGGAGAATTTCGTTCAGGTGAAGCGGAAAGAAGAGACGATCATCAAAATTCCCATTTTGCTTTTTGTCATTTTGATGCTTTGTTTTTGGGAAGTGTTGTTAATCTTGATCATTGCATCGCTGTTCTTAGATTGCCGTTATACTTTAGTCGGTTCAGATGAGGACGGAGTAGAACCCATTAATCGGGCAATGGATCAGGCGGCGGATTTTGCCGATACCATTAAAAGTGAAGTAGATAAAAAGAACGGATGAATTCCATAAAGTCGGGGCTTTTATCCCTTGGATAAAAGCCTCGGTTTGACTGTTTTTTCTAAATAAATATTTGCAAAAAGGCGGTTCAAGAAAGCGATTATAGGAGGCTGTTACAGAAAGGATCGAAGAAATGATGAATGAAAAAATTCTGATCGTGGAAGATGAAGAAAAATTAGCTCGTTTTATTGAATTGGAATTATTACATGAGGGATATCAAGTGGAAAAGTCCGGGAATGGAAGAGACGCTTTGGATCTTATGCTGGCACAGGATTTTGATCTGATCTTATTAGACATTATGCTGCCTGGATTAAATGGTCTGGAAGTGTTACGCCGTTTAAAAAAAGAAAAAGAAATCCCGGTGATCCTATTAACAGCCAGGGATGCAGTTATGGATAAGGTGGCGGGGCTAGACTCCGGAGCGGTTGACTATATTACAAAGCCATTTGCCATTGAGGAATTATTGGCAAGAATACGTGTGGCCTTAAAAATTTACAGCGGAATCAATGGCAAAAATCGGAAAGAGATATTGGAACGGAGTATTTTCACTTGGAAAGATTTATCTCTTGACGAACAAAAACATGTGGTCACCTATGGAGAGGATGAGATCAATCTGACCAATCGTGAATTTCTTATGTTAAAAACTTTGCTGGAAAATCTGGATATAGTTATGTCCAGAGATACGCTGATCGAAAAGGTTTGCGGTTACGATTATATCGGTGAGACCAATGTGATCGATGTTTATGTAAGATTTTTACGTTCGAAAATTGATGAAAAATATAACATAAAAATGATACAAACAGTAAGAGGTGTAGGTTATGTCATCCGAAGTGAAGAATAGAGCGTACGGGAAAGTAAAATCCATGACCTCCAAACTTGTAAGGAAGTGGGTTTGGATGAAGGTGGGGATCTATTTGATGGGCGATCTGTTTTGGGGCCTTATAATTAGTATTTTATGGTTATGGGAAGCAATGTATGCCAGGGGAAAAGATATCCTTGATGTTCGTGAACTGAACCTGGAGGGGGGTTTTAAGAATCTGACGTTGGTCGTATGGGGGAGTGGAGATCAACTACTTTTAAGGGAAAGTCTTATTTATCCTCTTGTTCTTTTCTTTTTGATCTTTTGCGTCGTTCTTATGTGCCAATTTATGAATGTTATTTTTTCGATTCATGGCCAGCGAAGGAAGGTTCGGAAAATTCTGGATCCCATCAATGAAATGGCGTTACAGGCGGAGGAGATCAGCCGTACTTCCTTTGATGAGGATAAATATCAGCAGATCGAGGATGCCATTACCAGGGTAAATCCGGAGGATACCAAACTGAAATCCCTTCACGATAAAGATCTAGCCGGAATTGAGGCGGCGATGAACAATCTGTTGCAGCGGTTGCATGAAAGCAATCAGAGACAGGCGAGATTTGTTAACGATGCCTCCCATGAGTTAAGAACTCCCATTGCGGTGATTCAGGGCTATGCCAATATGTTGGATCGATGGGGGAAAGACGACGAAGGTGTGTTGGAGGAATCCATTACAGCCATCAAAAATGAATCCGATCATATGAACCATTTGGTGGAACAATTGTTATTCTTAGCAAGGGGGGACAGTGGCAGGAATGTTATGGAACGGAAGGAAGTGTCGTTAAATCAATTGCTAAAAGAGGTGTGGGAGGAATCTCAAATGATCGATGAAACCCATCCTTATAAATGGGAGGACCCTTCGGAAGAAATCCATATCATCTGCGACGCTTCCATGATGAAGCAGGCCATGCGGATTCTGACAGACAATGCTGCCAAATACACCAAGGAGGGAGATGAGATCCTTTTCAGTCTTGGTTCTCTGAATGAAAAGGAGTGTTATCTGCAGGTACAGGATAGTGGAATGGGAATGGCAGATGCGGATGTACAGCATATGTTCGATCGTTTCTATCGGGGGGATGAGGCCAGGAATACCAAGGGAACCGGCTTGGGGCTTTCCATTGCCAAGTGGATTGTGGATAAGCATCACGGATACTTTGATATCTTATCTCGAACCGAATTGGGGACGCGCATTCGCATAATTTTACCCAAAAACTAAATTTTTGATCCAATGCTGCCGTTGCCGGATCCCGGTCCAATGGTTTCAATCATGAAACAAAAGCATCGAGTAAATCGGTGCTTTTTGTTTTCTTGGGACTTTGGTTGAAGGAAGGATTCTTGCGATTTTCATTCGGCTATAAGACCCGAATCTCCCCACAGAATCCTTACATAATATTGACTTTTCCCCCCGATTGTGATATGTTTGTGTAGAATGATTTGAGGAGGAATCGACATGAAAATAATTGTTGTCGGGTGTGGAAAAGTCGGGCGTGAAATAGCTATGGAATTGGCGAATGAAGGCAATGAAGTCACGGTGATCGACAAAAATCACTTCAAGGTGGAAGAAATATCCAACAAATGCGATGTGATGGGCGTAGTTGGAAATGGCGTCAGCTACCAGACACAGGCAGAGGTAGGGATTCAATCCGCGGATTTAATGATTGCCATGACCGGATCCGATGAGATCAATCTCTTATGCTGCCTGATCGCTAAAAGAGCCGGTGATTGCAAGACCATTGCCAGAGTCCGAAACCCGGAATACAGCAACGAAGTAACCTATGTGAAGGATGCATTGGGACTTTCCTTAGCCATCAATCCGGAATATGCGGCGGCTAAGGAGATTTCAGAAATTCTCAGATTCCCCTCGGCGATCCAGATTGACACCTTTGCCAGGGGGCGTGTGGAACTTTTAAAATTCCGTGTCGGAGAAGGTGTTTCTCTTGCCGGAATGAAAGTGTCCGAGGTGGTTCCTAAATTAAAAGTCGATGTGTTGATCTGTGCCGTAGAACGTGGCTCGGATGAGTTATATATTCCCGGTGGGGATTTTCAGATTCAGGAAAATGATCTGGTTTCTATTATTGTTCGTCCTCAGAAAGCAGGGGAATTTTTTAAGAAGATCGGGATCGAAACCCATCAGGTGAAAGATGTTATGATCGTGGGAGGCGGCGATACGGCGTATTATTTGGCCCGTCTTCTTCGAGATATGAATATTAGCATTAAGCTGATCGAACGGGATGAGGATCGATGTGATTATCTGTCCGATGAGTTACCCCATGCCCAGATTATTCATGGAGACGGCTCCGATCAGATCGTATTAATGGAAGAAGGGTTGAAGAGCTGTGAGGGATTTGTGGCCTTAACGGGAATTGATGAAGAGAATGTGATCCTTTCCCTCTATGCCAAACAACAATCCAATGCCAAGATCTGTACCAGACTTCGTCGGGCAAATTTCGACGGATTGATCCGAAATCTGGATCTGGATACCATTGTTTATACCAGGAAAATAACAGCGGAATACATTGTACAATTTGTAAGAGCCATGAAGAATTCCATTGGCTGTAATATGGAGCGTATGTATAAGATCATGGATGAACGGGCAGAAGCCGTGGAATTTACCGTGGAAAGAGGATCTCATTTAATCGGAATCCCCTTGATGAATCTAACCATTCATGAGAATACATTGGTGGCTTGTATCATTCGTGGTAAGAAGATTCTTATTCCCCGTGGTCAGGATACTTTGGAAGAGAAGGATTCTGTGGTGATCGTGACCATGCAGAAAGGAATTCGGGATATATCGGAAATTATTGATGTACAATAAGCGAGGAAACTATGAATCATAAAGTTGTAACGTATGCATTGGGATGGGTTTTATTCTTTGAAGGATGTTTTCTGTTTCTCCCGTTTTTGGTAGGACTGTGCTATCAGGAGTACCGGGAGGCGTTCTCTTTTCTGGGTGTGGCCGGAGGATGCGCCCTGATCGGATGGTTGATCACGAGGTTTCGGCCGAAAGATATGAATCTGTTTGCCAGAGAAGGATATGTGATCGTTGCGTTCAGCTGGCTGATCCTAAGTTTGTTTGGGGCGATCCCCTTTATGTTAACTGGCAGTATCTCCAACTTTATGGATGCGATCTTTGAAACCGCGTCCGGATTTACCACAACCGGTGCCTCGATCTTAGCGTCACCGGAGGATATGCCCAAATGCATTAATTTCTGGCGTACTTTTACACATTGGATCGGAGGAATGGGCGTTCTGGTCTTTATGATGGCTGTGATCCCCCTGGCCGGTGGAAGAAATATGTTCTTAATGAAGGCGGAAAGCCCGGGGCCTACGGTAGGAAAATTTGTGCCGAAGGTGAAAAGTTCCGCCAAGATCCTCTATTCCATTTATTTGGTTATGACGATCTTGCAAGTTGTGTTTTTAATGTTTGGCGGATTGAGTTTATTCGATTCTGTTACAGCAGCATTTGGAACAGCCGGTACCGGTGGTTTTGGTGTTTATAATGACAGCATTGGAGGATTTTCTACTTACTGTCAGGTGATCATTACCATTTTTATGATCGCCTACGGAGTGAATTTCAGCTTTTATTATTTGGTGTTTGTAGCGAGAAAGCCTAAGGAAGCGTTAAAAATAAAGGAAGTCTGGATCTATCTTACCGTGATCGCCGGATCGATCCTTCTCATTACGTGTCAGGTAAGACCTCAATTTTTGGGATGGGGAGAAACTTTGAAACATGCAGCGTTTCAAGTGGGTTCCATTGTAACAACCACCGGTTATTCCACGGTAGACTTTGATCAATGGCCTGCTTTTTCCAAGACGATCTTGTTCTTCCTTATGTTCATGGGAGCCTGTGCCGGAAGTACCGGCGGTGGTATGAAAGTGTCCCGTTTTATGATATGGGTGAAGACGTTTTTGAAAGAACTCAAGGTTATGATCCACCCGCGAAATGTTTATAAAGTGAAGGTTGCTGGACAGAAAGTAGAGCATGAAGTGCTGCGTTCGGTGAACGTTTTCCTGGTTTCTTACATGATCATTTTTATTGTGTCCGTTTTATTGATCAGCCTGGATGGGTATGATTTTGAGACCAATGTATCCGCCGTGGCTGCTACGATCAATAACATCGGTCCCGGTTTTAAGCTGGTAGGACCTACCTGTAATTATTCGGGATTTTCCACCTTTTCCACGGCGGTTTTGATCTTTGATATGATCGCCGGTCGTTTGGAATTATTCCCCTTGTTGCTGTTATTTTCCCCGACGACCTGGAAAAAATAGTTCTTGACAGATGGGCGTTTCCATGCTATGCTAACAAATGATAATTTAATACCAAAGACGAAGATGGTGCAATGACAATCGTGTCATAGATTTGTATTTATCCCATACAGAGAGAAGGGGTCATCGGCTGAAAGCTCCTTTTGGTTCTTGAATGCAATTGACGTTCACACCGGAGTTGCTTCTTTGAACCCTTTGCATGTAGGCAAGTAGGAGAAGACGTGAGGCACACGTAACGTCCCAATGAGTGTCGACCGAGTCGAAATCAGGGTGGTACCGCGGAAGAAATTTCGTCCCTTAAGTTTGAAACTTAAGGGATTTTTTTTATGCAAATGGAGGAATGAGAAATGAAAGACAAACTGGAACGTATTATGAAAGAAGCAATGGATCAGATTGAATCTTCCAACGAACTCAATAAGTTAAATGACATCCGCGTTAACTTTCTGGGGAAAAAGGGAGAGCTGACCAGCGTCCTCAAAGGTATGAAGGACGTGGCGCCGGAGGATCGACCGAAAGTGGGTCAAATGGTGAACGACGCCCGTGCGAAGATCGAGGAACGATTGGAAAACAAAAAGGCCGGATTTGAGAAAAAACTTCGTGAGGAGAAAATGAAGGCAGAGGTCATCGATGTAACATTGCCCGGAAAGCCTTTAAAAATCGGTCACAGACATCCGAACACCATTGTTCTGGAAGAAGTACAGAATATTTTCATCGGCATGGGATATGAGGTAGTTGGCGGACCGGAAATCGAAAAAGATTATTATAATTTCGAGGCGTTAAATATTCCGGCAAATCATCCGGCAAAGGACGAGCAGGACACGTTTTATTTAAACAATGAATTTTTATTACGTACCCAAACCTCTTCCGCTCAGGTGCACGTTATGGAAAAAGGGAAATTACCCATTCGCATGATCTCCCCGGGACGTGTGTTCCGTTCGGACGAAGTGGACGCCACCCATTCCCCTTGTTTCCATCAGATCGAAGGACTGGTCATTGATAAGAATGTAACTTTTGCGGATTTAAAGGGGACCTTGGCAGAGTTTGCCAAGAAGCTTTTTGGAGAAGATACAAAAGTGAAATTCCGTCCTCACCATTTCCCTTTCACGGAGCCTAGCGCAGAAGTGGATGTTTCCTGCTTTAAATGTGGCGGGAAAGGATGCCGTTTCTGTAAAGGAGAGGGATGGATCGAGATTTTAGGATGCGGCATGGTACATCCCCATGTATTGGAAATGAGTGGGATTGATCCGGAAGAATATGTGGGATTTGCCTTTGGTGTAGGCCTGGAGCGAATCACGTTGTTAAAATATGAGATTGATGACATGCGTTTGTTGTATGAAAACGATCAGCGGTTCTTGGATCAGTTTTAAAGGAAAGATTGGAGGATAAATAAATGAATTCACCTATTTCATGGATTAAAGCATATGTACCGGATTTGGAGTGTGAGGACCAGGAATTCATGGACGCCATGACTCTGTCCGGAAGTAAAGTGGAAGAATACCAGCGTTTGGATGCGGACCTGGATCAGATTATCGTGGGACAGATCGAGAAAATCGAGAAGCACCCGGATGCGGATAAGTTAGTGGTTTGTCAGGTGGCGATCAATGAAAACAAAGATACCATCCAGATCGTAACCGGTGCCCCTAATGTGAAAGAGGGGCAGAAGGTTCCGGTTGTGCTGGATGGAGGAAAAGTGGCCGGCGGACATGACGGCACCAGAACCCCCGGCGGGATCAAGATCAAAAAAGGAAAACTTCGTGGAGTGGAATCCTTCGGCATGATGTGTTCCGTGGAAGAATTAGGGTCATCTACAGACTTTTACCCGGATGCCGCGCCGGATGGGATTTATATTTTAAGTGACAATGAGAATTATAAGGATGCGCCCGTTGGAAGCGATGCCATTGAATTATTGGGTCTTCGGGATACGAATTTTGAATATGAGATTACATCCAACCGTGTGGACTGTTTTAGTATCCTTGGTCTGGCCAGAGAAGCGGCGGCAACCTTCCGTAAGAAGTTTGAGCCCCCGGTGGTGAAAGAAACGGGAAACGAAGAAAAGGCATCGGATTATATTTCTGTTTCCATTGAGAATCCGGATCTGTGCAAGAGATATGTAGCCCGGGTGGTAAAAGATATTCATTTGGCACCGTCTCCGGAATGGATGCGACGTCGCTTGGCCGCTTGCGGAATTCGTCCCATTAACAATCTGGTTGACATTACCAACTACGTGATGGAAGAGTTCGGTCAGCCTATGCATGCCTATGATCTGGATTTAATCGCCCAGAATAAAATTGTGGTCCGAAATGCAAAAAGCGGGGAGAAATTCCAGACCCTGGATGGTGAAGAGCGAACCATGGATGAATCCGTATTGATGATCTGCGATGGGGAAAAACCGGTGGGGATCGCCGGCATCATGGGAGGCGAGAATTCGAAGATCACGGATAACGTTCAGACGTTGTTATTTGAGGCCGCTTGCTTTGATGGAACCAACATTCGTTTGTCCGGTAAGAAATTGGGAATGCGCACCGACGCCCAGGCAAAATTTGAGAAAGGTCTGGATCCGGAAACGACGATGCTTGCCATGAACCGGGCCTGTCAACTGATCGAGGAGTTAGGCGCCGGAACCGTTGTAGGCGGATGTGTAGATGAATACCCCGTTCAGAGTAAGCCCCGGGTTGTGGGTTATGATCCGGAGAAGATCAATGCTTTGCTGGGAACGGAGATTCCCGAGGAAGAGATGGTTAAATATTTTGAAACCATTGACTTAACCGTTGATACGGAAAAGAAAGAAGTGATCGTGCCTACCTGGCGTCAAGATCTCCTTTGTTTGGCGGATCTGGCCGAAGAGGTTGCCAGATTCTATGGATATGATAAGATTCCTCAAACCCTTCCGTCCGGAGAGGGAACCATTGGAACCGTTACGCCGCAGATGGTTGTGGAAACCATGCTCCGTCATATTTGTGAGAAAGCGGGATTTAGTGAAAGTATGACGTATTCCTTTGACAGCCCGAAAGTATTTGACCGGTTGTTGTTGGAAGAAGAGGATGAGGCGAGAAAAGCAATTACCATCCAGAACCCCTTAGGCGAGGATTACAGTATTATGCGGACGCTTCCCTTAAATGGTTTGTTAACGTCTCTTTCGACCAATTATAATCACCGCAACAAGGAAGTGGGATTATATGAAATGGCCAATGTATATTTAGCCAAGGAGCTTCCTCTTACGGAAATGCCGGATGAACGGGTGAAATTAGCCATGGGTATGTATAACAAAGGGGATTTCTTTACCATGAAAGGCGTGGTGGAAGAGATTCTATTCAAGCTAGGAATTAAGGAAGCGGAATATACGCCGGCATGTCCTCGTCCGTATCTTCATCCCGGAAGAAAAGCGGAGATTTTGGTGAAGGGAGAATCCATTGGATACATGGGAGAATTACATCCGGAGGTGGCGGAAAACTATCGTCTGGGAACCAAGACCTACCTGGCAGTACTGGATGTTCCCGCATTGGTGGATCTGTCTGATTTTGATGTGAAGTTCAAAGGAATTGCTAAGTTCCCGGCGGTCAACCGAGATCTTTCTCTGGTTATGAAGAAAGATATCTTAGCCGGAGAGGTAGAGAAGATCATTCGTAAGAATGCCGGCAGCTATTTGGAAAAGGTTACTTTGTTCGATGTTTACGAAGGAGATCAGGTGGCAGGGGATGAGAAATCCCTTGCGTATTCCCTGGTATTCCGTGCGCAGGACAAGACCCTGGAAGAAGGAGATGTTACCCGTGCCATGGATAAGATCTTAGGAAAATTATCGGAGGCAGGCGTAGAAATCAGAAAGTAGAGTTGAGCGAAGATGAAGATTCCGTTTTTCAACCGAAGAAGAATATTGTTTACGGATAAGGTACATCCCAAACAGGGGATCCTATCGGCTGTGATCGGAGTAGGAGCGGTGGTATTTATGCTGTTTCTATTCCATCAATCCGATCAAAGGGATGGGGCCTGGGGGATCCAGGCGGCCTACCTTGGTTTTTTGAATCTGATCCTGGCCATTGCAGGTGAGATCCTTGGGATCCGATGCTTCAAGATGGAAGAGATCTATCCCACAACGCCCCGCATGGGATGCGTGCTAAACGGAGTGGTTATTTTGGTTTATTTTATACTTTATATCACAGGGATTTTTATGTAAATGTAAGTTAACAATTTGGGTAATTGTTGATGGCGGAAGAGATGGAGATCCGATCATAAATTTTCCGGTATTCTGTGGAAGAAAGATGTTCAATAAAATGTTTTGGGTACTGCTTGCGGTACCCTTTTTTATGCAATAGATCCGCGGCTTTATTAAAGGCGATGGCAGCCTCTGTTTCCGTGGGATACCGACCAACGAGGATATCACCGTTTACATGGATCCTGCACTCATAAAGATCCTGATAATTTTTTGTTTTTTTGCACACGCCCAGGAAGTGATTGATCACCCGGATATTTTCGTATCTCATGTCATGGGAATCTCCGTTTAAAAACACGTAATCTCTGCCTGCTACTGCGTAATTGTGAATGCCGTAGCGGGATAAAATATTTACCTGCATTCCATAGTCGGAGACAAATAAATGTCCCCCTCTTTTTAAGATGCTGTGGGTGGAATAATAGAATAGATCGTCTACATCAAAAATATAGTATTCATCCGGATTCATATAATAATAAAAGTATCGATCATAAAGATAAATCGGTGTCTTAATGTAGAGGCCGTTATCCCGGAAATTAACCAGAGAAACATATTTGAAGAAAGGCAAGGGGGGAGCTGTACGCAAAAGGGTATAGGAAGGCGTGCGAAGTACATTGGCCGCGGCAGTATAGGCGTCATGGGCTGCCTGTTCATCGGGATAACTCCCCAGACTAATGTGTTTGCCTTGAAAGGTGATGGAACTTCGATAAAGAGGAGATCCGTCTTTTTTATGCGTCAGATAAACCCCGGGTTTCATAGATAAGATCCTTTCCTTGCTTCGCAAGCAAATTATTTCGTAAATTGCTGCTTCCTCATATTTCGCTGGTTTCAAGGTGAAAATCCTCAATCAAGCAAGCATGATTGGGATTTTGTACCGTTTGCCCCTGTGCGATTTGACCATTTGCCCCTTATATCGTATCACATATGAGAAGGGGGTGTCAAAGAATTTTAGGGGGATCTTCCATTCTTTGCAAGCAAAGAGAAAAAGGAGAGGGCCAAAGTGGTCCGCACTAAGGGATTTTAATCCTTAAAAGAATAACGGCATAGCTGGC
>CALGGT010000011.1 GCA_937915825.1 uncultured Eubacterium sp. | reverse complement strand
TAAATCTCAAAAAAGAAATAGTTCACCATCACCTTTTAATTTAAAAATTATTCCTTCATTTATTCCTCAATTAAATAGCAATAATAATAATAATACTTCTTTTATGAATCAGAATAATATAAATTATTCATATTCAAATAGTTCTCAAAGTAATGAGATAAATGAAACTCAATGTAAGAATTGTTTAAGTTATCAAAGAAATCTCAATGAAAAAAAATTATTAATTCAAAAGCTTCAGAGTCAAATAAGTAAATTAACTTCATCAAATAATTTTAATAATCAAATGACTTCATATAAAAAGACAATAGCAAATTTAAAAAACGAAATCGAAAATAAAATGGAAGAAATATCTTTATTAAAGTTAAATTACGATGAAAAAATAAATGCATTAATAACAAGAAATAATCAATTAGAAGAAGAAATGACAAATTTGAAAAATAATAATATTTTATTGAATAAATCAAATTTGAAATTACAAAAAATAATTAAGCTTAAAGATAGCGAAATTAAACAATATAAAGAAAAAGTAAAAGTATTGCTATTAAAATTAAATTCAAAAAACGATGAAATAAAAGAAGCACAATTCATTATTTCAAATTTAGAAAATAAATATATGAGTTTATCATCTAATTATAACACCTTAGCTTTAACTTCAGGAATAGAGCAATATAAAAATATTAATAAACATCATAAGGCAAAAACACATATTGAATCCGATTTTGATTTATCTAATGAAGAAGATCAATTAGCCGATATACTTTTAGACACGGCGAATTTAGCCAAAAGTAAATCACAAAAAATAAATTACGAAAGTGGTAACGAGAATAATGTGATAAATATAAATAAAAAGAAAAACAAAAAAGAAAAGAATAGCACACCTAAAATGAGTTCAACCCAATCATCTTGGATGATATCACCTTCTCAAAGAAAATTAATCCTATTCAATAAAGATAGTGATAATGTGAGTAATTTATATCAAACGCATAATATGAATCAATTATTAATGATGAAAAATGAAGAAATAAATAAATTAAATGGAGAAAAAGTCATTTTAAAAAATAAATTAGTGGAAAGTTATAAAAATATTGAAAACCTGAAGAAAAATTTAAATAAATACCAAAAAGAATATATAAATAAAAAAACTCAATTAGATAAAATAAAATCAACAACGACTAAATCAAGCAGTAGTAAAAAAATACCTTATTGTACTTCCGTTTTTTCTAATAATAAAAAATCAAATACTACTATTAATAAAGGTTTTACTCCAAAAATTAAAGATTTCCCAGAAAAAATTACTGATTTCAATGAATATGATTTAATGGAAGATAAAAATGATCAGAATAAAAAATTATTAACGATAAAAGATTTTTCTAAAGGCTTAATTGATGATTCTGATGATGAAAATAATAAAGAAAAGATTAAATTAAAAAGTTATAAAAGTACTTCGAATATAAAAATTAATAAAGAAAATGATTTATTAGATAAAGATATGAAAATAAATATGTTGAATTCTAAATTAAATGAAAAAAATAAAATGATAAAATCATTGGAATTAAAAATAAATGAATTAGAAAATGAATATAAATATATAGATGAAATAAAATTAAATAAAGATGAATTAGAAATTAAATTAAGAAAATATATAAATGAGAACAATGAATTATTAAAAAAAATAGATGCGAAAAATGATATAATAAAAGAAAATAAATCAAAATTAGAAAAGCTTAAAAATTCATTAGATGAAAAAAATTTAATTATTATAAAAAAGGATGAAAATATAAAAGAAATAGAAAAATTGAATAAAGATTATGAATCAATAATATCCGAAATGAAAACCAATTTATTATTTACCGAAAATATAAACAAAGACCAAAAAAATAACATCAAAGAAAGAGAAACCATAATTAAAGATAAAGATAATACAATTATTTTACTTCAAAAGAAAATAGAAGAACTAAACGAATCCATCAAAAAATTGCAAAATGATGTTAAATCATATCAAAACGATATTTACTTATTAAAAGATAAAATAAACAAAAATAATAGTGATATAAATATAAACAATAACGAACTTATCAATTTAAGAAAAAAAACCGAAGAACAAAAAAATAAATATGAGAAAGAAATAGAGTTTTTGAATTTAGATATAAATAAGAACAAAAATGAATATGAGAAAAATATATTAAAATTAAAAGGAGAAAAGGATGAATTAATAAAAAATAAAATAAATCTGGAATTAAAGTTAAGAAATTATGAAGAAATTATTGCAAATGAAAAGAATAATAAAAATAAAGAAAAAAATGAAATAGAAAAAATGAAAAATGAAATAAAGCAATTAAATAATGATTTGAAAGAGAAAGAAATTGAATTAAATAAAATTAAAAAAGAATTGGAATTAAAAGAACAAATAAAAAATGTTGAAATTAATTCAAGTATGAATAAAAGCATAAATGAAGAAATAAAAGATAAAGATATCGAAATACAAAAACAAAATGAAATAATAATAAATTTAAAAAAAGAAAATGAAGAAATAAATAAAGAATTACATAATACTAAATTTTCGTTGAAAATAACATCAGAAGTAAAAGAAAATTTAGATAGACAAATAGATGAATTAAATGAAGATATTGAAGGCCTTAAAGAAAAAATAGAAAATTTAGAAAAAGAGAAAAAAGAAAATGAAGAAAAATTAGAACAAATCACAAATGAAAATAATATTATAAATATTCAATTAAACGAGATAAAATTAGAATTAGACAAAGAGAAAATAATATCCAAAGACAACGAAAGAAAAATATCAATATATGATACAAATACCAAAGAATTAAATTTATTAATAAAAACAATGACTTCCGAAAAAGACAAAATATATTTAGAAAATAAATCATTACTAGAAGAAATAAAGTCCTTAAAAGAAAAAATAGATTCAAACGAAAAGAATATAAAAACCAAAGAAAAAGAAAATGACATTCTTAAAGAAGACAAAAATAAAATGTTACATCGCTTATCAACATTAAACGAAGAAAAATCGAAATTAAAACAATCATTGAATATATTCGAAACAAATAATGAAGAAATAAATAAACAAATAATGAAATTAAAAGAAGACCTAAAAAACAAAGAAAAAATAATAAAAGAAAAACAAGACCAAAATAAAAAGCTCATCGAAGATAACGAAAAAATAAATGACGAAATTCTTTTATTAAGACAAGAAAACGAAGGAAAGATAACAAAAATAAAACAAAACGAAGAAACAATAAAAGATTGACCATAAAAAGTCCCTTGATATCCGAACCAGATCCGGATATCAAGGGACTTTTTTAGATATTAAGGAGCTTATTTATTTCGTTTCTTTCACATCTCCGATGCTTCCGGAGGAATACGTTTTATCTCCAACGGTTAAAGTATGACCATTGTAGTTGATCGTTCCGGCGCCGGACAGACTTGAGACGGTACAATCACCGGTAAGAACCCAAACACTTCCACTTTCTAAGGTAACGTCCACGGTACCGATCTCGGTGGAAACAGAGGTTCCTTTGCCATTGGTGATCTTGCCGGATGTCTTGCCGGTCCAGGTACTTTTCCCTTTCAGATTCAGGGTTAACGTCGAATTACTTCCCACAAGAATATCCCCCGTAAGAACCTGATCGGACGCGTTAAGTGTGGCAACATTCGAGGCACCGCTCCAACCATCGTCACAAACCGACAACAGCGCTCCCTCCGATGAATTGGTGATCTTCACCCCGGTAAGATTGATCTGGGCATTGGTATTGGTGACATGGAACGTATCTCCGTTTTTAGAGGTAAGAGAACCTCCGGTCATGGTGTAGGAAGAAGTTCCGTCACTGGCATCCCCGGACTGGGATTGATAGATCATAATGGTATCATAGAAGGTGGCATTCCCGTTTAATGTATGATTGTTCGCGGTTAGATCGCAATTGGTTAATTCGATGGATCCGGTCCCCTCAATGCATACACCCTCGGAAGCATTGGATACAAGGGTGGCATCCGATACCTTCACCTCCGCTGTGGAATAGATCGCAGGAGATCCCTGGCCGTTGGACGTATAGGTCCCGCCTTTTACATTGACCCAGCCGCCCCCTCGATCGGTTCGAATGGGAGCGGAGGAGCCACCATCGGTCTCAATGGTAAGATTGGTCGCGTTGGTGGTACCACCGTAGGTGGTCATAATGCCTCCGCTGCCATTCCCTGTGGTTTTAATGGTTGTATCGCTGATATTTACCGTGGTTCCATCTCCGGTGGCATTGGTCTGGCCACGATTGGCTCCATAGGAAAATACAGCGTTGGCGCCTTCAGCGTCGGTGGTAATGGTTCCTCCGGTAATATTGGTGGTAGAACCGCCCTTTACCATAATCCCGGAGTTGATCCCATAAAAACTATAGGAATCACTGGCTGACTCACCGCCGGTCTTCTTCACGGTAGGATTCTGGATCGTTACCTCGTCGGATGTCTGGATCAAAAGGGCGTTCTGATCCGCGTTCGTGGATGTGTAGGTTTCCCCCTCCGTCTGCTCCGCGGATGTGATCTCGGTTGCGCCACTCCATGACACATCCGATGAATCACCGCCAAAGCCTCCTCCCGGAGGTTCTCCCTCCGGTTTGTCTCCCCCTTGGGGATTTCCCGTTGTCCCGGAAGTTCCACTTGCATCCTCCGTGGTCTCCCCGCTTTGATTTTTCGCGATATGTTTGTTGTAATAAGGAAGGATCACACCGAAAGCAAGCGCAACTCCCAAGGCTGCCAATACAAGAACAGCAACTACATTTTGAATGATCTTCACACTGTTTTTCTTCTTCATAATGAACCTCCTATTCCTGGCTTTCACCAATTCTCCGAACTCTTCTTTTCTTTGTGTTCTTGCATCCATTCTATCGGATCCTTGTGAGGAATGATTGAAGCAATTATGAAGAAAATGTGTTTTATGAAACAATCTTTACTTTTGATTTTTTACCCCTGCTTTGATCATATCCCAGGAACTGCGAATGATCACAGGATCCAACAACCATAAGGCCGCCGGCAGAAGACCAATGACCGTGATCATACTGATCACCGCGCCACGGGACAACAAGGTACAGATCTGTTTGATGATGTCGATCTTGGAATACATGGATACCCCGAAGGTAGCAGCGAAGAAACACATACCGGAGGTCAGAATGGAAGGCATGCTTAATTCATGGGCCTTCAGAATGGAATCTTTCTTATTCATGCCACTTACCGTCCTGGCCTTGTGATAGTGACTGGTCATTAGGATCGCGTAATCCACCGTAGAACCCAGCTGGATGGTACCGATCACAACGCTGGCAATAAATGCCACGTCGGAATTCATATAGAACGGAACCGCCATATTGATGTTAATGGCAAGTTCGATCACGGCCACTAAGATCAAGGGTAACGAAATGGATTTAAAGCTTAACAGGATAATGATCATGATCGCTCCAATGGATAAAATATTTACATTTCGTTGATCCACCACGGTTAGATCGGCCAGATCGCTCATTAACGGAGCCTCCCCGATGAGCGCGGAATCTTGATCCACATCCTTCACCAATTGGGTCAGTTCTTTCACCTGTTGATTCATGGGATCCGTTGCGTTATCATAATCCGAACCCACAAACATCAATTCATAATTATCGCTTTTTAACATGCTTTTCAAGTTATTTGGAATCATACTTTCCGGAATCATGGGCCCGATCAGAGAATTCAGCCCTAGCACATATTTCACCCCATCTACTTCTTCCATCTTGTCGATCAATTCGGTCTTTTCCTTGGCGCTGTGTTCTCCCTTTAACATGACGATATGCATGGACGCCATATCAAAATTTTCCTTCAGCTTATCGTTGGCAACGGAACTGGGAAGGGTAGACGGCAGGGATTTTGCTATGTTAAAATACTGCTTATAATGATTGCTTCCATAAGCGGCAGGAATTAACAGCAACGCAAATACCACGAGGAAGATCCAACGGTGCTTTACAATAAACCGGGACGGTTTTTCCATATTTCCCATTAAATGTTTGTGGGTGGTCTTTTCAATCCATTTATCCAGGAGAAGGATCCAGGCAGGAAGTACGGTAATACAGGTTAATACGCCGATCAAAACTCCCTTCATCATAACCACGCCGATATTTCCACCTAAACCAAAGCTCATGACCATCAATGCCGCAAAACCGGCCACGGTTGTTAAGGAGCTGGCCGATACGGAAACAAACGTATTGGAGATCGCGTGGGACATGGCACGAATGTTGCTGTCCTTGTATTTTTCTTTATTCGCCCGATAGCTGTCCAGCAGGAAAATGGAATAGTCCATGGTACAGGCCAACTGCATGATCGCCGCCAGCGCTTCCGTCAGGTAGGAAACGTCTTTGAGGAAAAAGTTGGAACCCATGTTGTACACAATGGCCATGCCGATGTTTAACAAGAAGATAAAGGGCGTGATATAAGAATCCATAACCACTTCCAGCACCAAAAGGACAAGAAGGGCCGCAATGAGGACGTAGATCATCATCTCACTTTCCACCAGATCCTTAATATCGGTAACCACCGAGGACATTCCGCCGATAAACGCGTTCTTCTTTACGATCTTACGCAATTCCTGAATGGCCGTCATGGTCTCATCGGCCGAGGTTGTATTGTCAAAAAGTACCACCATTAACGTGGAATCATTCTTATAAAAGGTATTCTTGATCTTCTTAGGCAGCATACTCTCCGGAACCGAGGTGTCCAGAAAATCATCGACCCAAAGTACATCGGCGACATGCTCCACCCCTTCCATCTCCGTTTCCAATTTGGCGGCATCTTTCTTCTCCAGATTGTCCACTACCACCATCGAGAAGGCTCCCATTCCAAATTCTTCCACCATCTTGTCCATTCCCTCAACGGTTTCCAGACTTCCAGGTAAGTAACTGAGAATATCGTAATTGATCTTTGTGTCGATGTATCCCTTTCCACAGGGAATCAGCAGCAGAACTGCCAATACCAAAATCACATAGCGGAATTTTGTTATGAATTTACCTACCTTTAACATGTCCTCATCACTCCTAAACTTATTTATATGGATCCATATAAAATGGAACATCCATTTACACTGACTAATGGTCATTTTCTTCTTCTAACATCCTACTATAAAAATGACCATTAGTCAATCATTATTTCGGAAATTTTTTTTAAATTTTTTAAAATTTTACTAGCATTCTGAAAACATTTGTGTTACAATAGTCATTGTGACAGCGTGAGAGACGCTTGAAATGCCCATCGATGCGTGGCTCAGTTTGGTAGAGCACTACGTTAGGGACGTAGGGGTCGCAGGTTCAAATCCTGTCGCATCGACGAAAAAAAGAACTCATATTTTCATATGAGTTCTTTTTCTTTTTTACGATACACGCCCCTTCTCATTCCGGATCCAGAATGCCTTTGCTGTAATACCGTTCTCCGCTGTCGGGAAATACGGTTACAATGCGAATGTTCCTCTCAGGATCTACATCCGGATTCTCATTTTTCAGCTGTTGTGCCAGCTTGAAAGACGCAGTAAGGGCCGCACCTGTGGAGGTTCCGCCTAATACCCCTTCTTTTTTTGCTAACAATCTTACCGCCGAAAGAGCTTCCTCATCCGTTACCTTGATCACCTGATCGATCAAGGATACATCCATGGTATCCGCAACAAAGTCATTTCCGATTCCTTCAATCTCGTAATCCCCATGCTCTCCGCCTCCGATGATCGAACCCACCGGATCGGCCAACACCCCTTTCACCGGAACTCCCTTGCTTTGTAAATACCGCAGCGTTCCGGAAAAGGTCCCCCCGCTGCCGGCTCCCGCCACAAAGTAATCTATCATGCCATCCATTTGCTGATAAATCTCCGGACCGGTGGTCTCAAAGTGAGCCTTAGGATTCCACTGGGATTGAAATTGGTTTAAAACGACGGAATTCGGGATTTTTTCATGAAGTTCTTCGGACTTTACGATCACCCCCTGCATCCCCTGGTCTCTGGGGATGTTGATCACTTCCGCCCCCAAAGCCTTCATTACCGTTTGTTTTTCCCCGGAGAATTTATCCGGCACAATAAAAATCACACGAAATCCACGATTCAAGGCAGCCAGGGCTGTCCCGATGCCGGTATTTCCCGCTGTTCCTTCAATGATGGTTCCTCCTTCCGGAAGTTCACCGGACTGTATTTTTTCCTTTAGCATGTAAACGCCTACCCGGTCCTTTACACTTCCCAAAGGGTTGTACATCTCCAATTTCGCGTAAATTTCAATTCCCGCCGGAACCTCCAAATGGTTTAATTTCAGCAGGGGCGTATTCCCTACCATCTCCACCAGATCATTATAATATTCCATGACTCATACCCTCTAAATTCGTTGCCTATGCTCCTCCTGGATTTAACTCCTTGCCCGTTCCAGGATCTGAATAAATTTCTCTTCATCCAACGGTACATAATGTCCCACCGGACTGGTACCGTTCTTGGTGGCTCTTGCTGCCATTTCCGCGAAATGGGTCTCGTCGATGTCCAGCTCATCCAAAGTGGTTTTTAAGCCCAGATCCTCTTGAAAGAATCTCTTTAACTCCCTGGACAACGCCTTCGCTTCTTCTTGCTTCGTATACTGGTAGGGATCCAAATGAAAGACCCGTTCCGCCAGCTGGGCCAGCTTATCCGGCAAGACGTCTGCCATATAATCGGTCCAGGCTACCAGAACCACTGCCATCCCCTCACCGTGGGTTATATTGTATTGCGCGCTAAGCTCATGCTCAATTCGATGCGAACCCCAGTCTCCGATTCTACCAGTGTCTAACAAGTTATTATGCGCGATGCTTGCCAACCATTGAATCTCCGCCCGAACATCCAGATTGTCCGGTTCTTTCACGATTTTCTTTCCATTTACAAGGATACATCTTACCGCACCCTCTATCAAATAATCCGTTACATCCACATGAGAGACGGTTGTAAAATAACGTTCCAGCAAATGAGCCAGAATATCCGCTACCCCAACTGCGGTTTGATAGGGAGGCAGCGATAAGGTGTATGTCGGATCCATAATGGCAAACTTCGGAATCAGTAAATTATCTTCATATCCCACCTTTAAAAGGCCATTGGATATAATTGCCGCATTGGACGTCTCGGAACCGCTGGAGGGTAACGTAGAGATCACCCCGATGGGGACTGCCTCCTTGGCGGTCACTCCTTTTTCAAAGAAATCCCAGACATCTCCATCGTATTTTAATCCCAGAGCCACAGCCTTGGCGGTATCGATCGAACTGCCTCCGCCAACCGCCAAAACCAGGTCTGTTTTGTTCTTCTTTCCCTTTTCTACCAGGTCTCTAACCAGAGAAACCTTGGGATTCGGAACAACACTTCCATCTTCGATCAGGGAAATATTCCGTTTTTGGGCCACTTGATGAATGGCATCGTAAATCCCCAGATCTTTGATAAAATCACCGCTGTAAATTAGGAGGATGGAACGGGTATCCAATTCGATGAGAAATTCTTCCAATTGGTTTATGGAACCCGGTCCAAAAGAGATTTTTGCGGGATTATAATAAACAAAATTTTCCATGGTCCCTTCCTTTCAACTAGATTACAGGTACAACCGCTCCATTGTAGGTTTCGTTGATGTATTTCTGAATCTCATCGGATTGCAATACTTCCACCAACTTCTTGATCGCTTCGTCGTCTTTCCTTTCTTCTTTTACAACAACCACATTTTTATAGGTTTGTGCTGCTACGCCATCGCTGTTTTCAACTGCCAATGCTTCGCTGACCTTTAGGCCGCCTTCCAATGCATAGTTACCGTTGATAATGGCATAATCCAGATCCGGTAAGGAACGTACCAGCTGTTCCGGCGCAATTTCTTTGATGCTGATGTTATGAGGATTGGACTCAATATCTTTCACGGTGGCATTAATATCGGCACCTGCTTTTAATGTGATCAATCCTTCCTGCTGAAGTAATAACAATGCTCTCGCTTCATTGGTTGCGTTATTGGGCACTCCTACGATGGCCTTATCCTTGATATTGGTTAAATCTTTCGATTTTCCCGCATATAAACCGAAGGGTTCATAATGTGTGGCGCCTACGGAAACCAGGTTTGTGTTGTTCTCCTCATTAAAGCTGTCCAGGAAAGGAACATGCTGGAAGAAATTGGCATCCAGACTTCCGTCTGCCACACCGGTATTGGGTGTTACGACATCCTCTAATTCCACAATATCCAAGGTGATGCCGTCCTTCTCTAAGATGGGAGCTGCTTTCTTTAATAACTCCGCATGAGGGGTTACGCTGGCCCCAATCTTCAAAGTGACGTTCTCTTTACTTTCTGTCTTTGTGGCGCTGTTGGCGTTTGCTGTACTGCCACCCTTGGATTGCGAAGAACCGCAGCCGGTTAATACAACCGATGCCAATGCAAATGTGAATACCAACGATAATACCTTGTTCTTATTGTCTTTCCAAAATTTTCTCATGATGTTTACCTCTTTTCCTCTTTTTTTTGTATTCAATGAATGTTTTCCTTTGTAAATTTCCATTGATGTTATCTTCTGTAAGTATCGATCTATGTTTTCCTTTTGCTCGTTTCCATCGTTATTAGCTGTGGCGGATCTTGGCCGCCAATTTTAATCCCGCTTCCTGTCCGATCCACACAATCGCGATCAGGATCAGAACCGTGATCATCAGAATGTCTGTTTTATATCGGATAAATCCATGCTGATAGGCAATCGCGCCCAATCCGCCGCCTCCGATGAAACCGGCCATAGCAGAATATCCCAGAATGGTTACAAAATTGATCGCCGCCCCCTGCAATAAGGAAGGTAACGACTCCGGCAAAATAAAATGAATAACCACTTGTCTTTTATTCGCTCCCAGAGCCAGCGCCGCTTCAATGATCCCGCTTCCCACTTCTTCCAGGGAAGCTTCTACCATCCGTGCCACAATGGGAATCGCGCCCATGGTTAAGGGAACGATCGTAGCTTCCGTACCAATGGAGGTTCCTACGACCAGCCTGGTGAACGGAATCAGCACCACCAGGAAGATCAAAAACGGAATGGATCGACTGACATTGACCAAAAATGCCAAGCTATGATATACAACCGCATTGGGTGACAACCCATTCTTCTTGGTGATCCAAAGGATCACCCCCAGGGGAAGTCCTGCTACATAGGCCAAAATGGTTGATAGAATTACCATCTCCATGGTTTGCAAGAACCCTTCCCAAATAAAATTCCAATCAATTCCTGCCATGCTATCACCTTCTTTCCCGTTCCAATTCTTCTACATTCACTCCCACTTTTTGGAAGTAAGAAATCGCCCGCTCCACTTCTTCCTCCGTTTCCGGTAAAGCCACGATCATTTGACCAAACCCGATACCTCCTACGCTTTTGGTATTTGCCTGTAGAATACTGACCGCGATGCGTTCCTTCGCCATTAGCCCCGCAATGATCGGTTCCAACGCCTCGGTTCCGTCAAATACCAATCGCGCGCATCTCCGTCCGCCCCGGTCAAACTGAGGGATTCCCTCGTTCTCCGGAAATACCATCTTTCTTGTGATCTCCGATTTCGGGTGGACAAAAAGCTCAGTCACCGGACCATGTTCCACGATCCTTCCCTGATGAAGCACAGCCACCTGATGGCAGATTGCCTCGACCACACTCATCTCATGGGTGATGAGGACGATCGTTACATGAAGCTCCTCGTTGATCTTCTTCAAAAGATTCAAAATCTCCGCTGTGATCCCGGGATCTAAGGCACTGGTCGCCTCATCGCACAAAAGAACCTTCGGATTGGTGGCAAGAGCCCTGGCGATGGCCACTCTCTGCTTCTGGCCACCGGACAGCTCTGCGGGATAGGCATCTTTCTTTTCCTGCAATCCTACCACATCCAGCATATGATCCACCGTTTGCTCCCAATCCCCTTTGGGAATTCCTGCAATCTTAAGAGCAATTCGAATGTTTTGCGCCACCGTCTTCTGATTCAACAGATGAAATCCTTGAAAGATCATCCCGATCTTCTGTCTCGCCCGGTTTAATTCCTTCTTGGAAAGTTCTTTCAGATCTTTTCCCTGAAAGCAAACTCTGCCGGAACTCACCTCTTCCAATCGGTTCAAGGTTCTTACCAGGGTGCTTTTTCCGGCGCCACTCATTCCTATGATGCCGTAAATCTCCCCTTCCTGAATCTCTAGATCAATATCCTCTAGGGCAACCACCTGATTCTTTCCCTCATAAACTTTTCCAACTTTTTCCAGGGAAAAGGTTACGAGAGATTCTTCCTTTGTTACGGTCATTGGATATTTTTTCTCCAGGTTTGCGGGTGGAACTCATTTACAATCACTTCGTTTCCTCCGCCAAGCAGGTTCCCGTCCGGGAAACCCTCCTGCCGATGGTCCCGCAGAT
>CALGGT010000010.1 GCA_937915825.1 uncultured Eubacterium sp. | reverse complement strand
CACCGCAGGGCCGGCAAACCCGTGACACAGATCCTGAAATTTTTCATAAGCCTCACGCATATGTTGGATTTTTTCTTTCTTCATCGCGTGATTAAAATACAACCGATCGTCCTGCTGATGATCAAAAGCTACCTGTCTGGATGCCTCCGTCGATTGGATCTGATACGCCGAAAGGATCCCTCGCAAGCCAAGCTTTGCAAAACCTTTTAACGCGTAACGGATCATCGGTTCAAATCCCACATGGAAACGAAGCTGTACCTGCTTTTTCTTTCCAATGTCCTGCCCCACCATTTCATAGCCCTTTCGGATCCCCTCCACATAGGTATCTGCCATGCATTGTAAGGATTCCGGTTCCAGGGAAGTCAGGAAACGGAATATTTTTATTTCCTCTTCCGATACGTAACGGCCGGAGCGGTACAGGATTCGTTCATCCTTTTCATCCAGCATCCGAATGTCTTCCGCAATCCTATCATAGTCCGGATCGATCACTCTGCGCAGGCCTTCCTCGGTATCATAGGCCATATAATCGTGACGATGATAGTATAAGATTTCTTTTAATTTTCCGGTGGACACCCGCCCATTCTCTTCCTGCCAGGCACCGTACACTTGTAAGAACAGCTCAAATCCCAGGCACATGCCCAAAGGATCCAGACGACAGGACTTTAAAATATTTTCCCGGAAGATCATCGCAAACGTAGAAAAATATTGACCGCATTTAACGCCAAATTCCCGGGCGGCAAATGCAGGGTTGGTATAAGACGTTTCATAGTGAAGAAGTTCCTGATACAGGGCCTCGTTCATCTCTTGTAACACATCCAGGGATGTATGTTCAAAACCGTCCTTTCGACCGTGATAGTTTTCATGAGTCTTTACAAGAAGGTTCGCATACTCTCTAAAATACGGATGTACTTCTTCTTTTGCAATTTCTCCAATACGAAAAAGCGCTAATTCATAACGCTCTTTTTCCTCTAACTCTAACATAGGGTTCCTTTCTTTTTAGGGTTCCTTTCTTTTTATACAAAATGAGCAGCACGATAAGCCGAGTTCTGTCGAAGGGTGATCATCTATCTGGTTCCGCTGTTACCAACGGACTCTAGCGACATACCCGAAAGCCCGGCGGGCCACCGCATTGCTTTCTGTTCTGTCTTGCTTCGGATGGGGTTTACACGGACCCTCCCTGTTACCAGGAAGGCGGTGAGCTCTTACCTCGCCATTTCACCATTGCTTTTTCAAGCTGTTTTATTTCTGTTGCACTTTCCTGGGAGTCACCTCCACCGGACGTTATCCGGCATCCTGCCCTGTGAAGCTCGGACTTTCCTCTCCCAAAGGGAGCGATCACCTGTGCTGCTCATGATTTGTATCAAGTTCTCATCCTTTGTATCCATTACGTATGGTCTGTATTAATTTAACAGGATCCCTCCTCCGATAAATTCACGTAAAATAGAATTTAACGGAACTTCGGTGGAATCAATACTTAAAAAATAATCCAAAAATTTTAATAACTTCTGCGCCACGGAGTATTCCTTTGTGCCTCGTTCTACCGCAAAAAGCAAAGGCTCTACATAGGTCTTTAACGCCGCTGCTTCGTAAATAATGGAGGAGTTAAACATGGCGTCCGCCTCTTCCTGATAAGGGAAGATGTTCTTCTTTTCTCCTCTTCGCACCGCCTCCCACATGGAAATCGAATGGGCCGCGGAATGTCCTCTGGTTCTGGCGTCCCTAACAATTCTTCGCAGCAAACGGGAATCCGATGTGGAAATATAATTGTGCTCATCAATATTTAACGCCGTTAACGCGCTGATGTAGATCTTAAACTTCTGATCCTTGGGAATCTTAGACGTTAATTTCTCATTTAATCCATGAATTCCTTCCACGATCAGGATCTCATCCTCGCCGATCCGAATGGGAGGCTTGTCATATTGGCGTTTTCCTGTAATGAAATTATAGGTCGGCAATTGAACTTCATCCCCGGACAACAATCGTTGCAAATGCTCATTAAAGAGAGCCGTATCCAGGGCGCTGATATTTTCATAATCGTAATTTCCTTCTTCATCTCTGGGTGTGTCCACACGATTTACAAAATAATCATCCATGGCAATGGGATGGGGTCTCTTCCCAAGGGTTGCTAATTGTGCCGATAACCGGTAGGAAAAGGTGGTCTTCCCGGATGAGGAAGGTCCGGCAATGGTGACCAGCCTGGTCTTCGGATTCTTCACGACCCGATCCGCCAGATCCCCGATCCTTTTTTCCTGCAGTGCTTCCTGCACCAGCATTAACTGACGCAGGGATCCATGACAGATCACATCATTTAAATCCCCTACATTGGCGACTTTTAGCGTATCAATCCATTCTTCCGATCGTTTTAATTCCCGGTGCAATTTATGGGATGGGTGATAATCCATCCGATAATTCTTTTTCTTACGCTGAGGCAGAACCAGCACAAACCCTTTGTCGTATTTTACAAGGTCGAATTTCTTTAAAACTCCGGTACTGTAGGGCATTTCCCCATAAAAATAATCCACCACTTTCCCCAGGGAATATAGATTCACGTTGGACACACGCCGGTATTTTAACAATTTGGATTTGGCAAACATCCCTCGCTCTTCAAAATATTGGATTCCGTCAGCCACATCCACGCTTTTCTTCTCAAACCGCTCATCCGCTTCTACATAAGAACGCATTCTCTTTGCGATCTTTTCAAGCTTTGCTTCCGTAATACGCATCCCTCCGGACACCGTACAATAATACCCGTTATCCAAAGCATAATGAACCGTAATATTATCAAATTGATCCGACGGCACTTCCTTGTAAAAAGCCCGGAGCATCATCATGATCAATCCGCGTACGTACGTGCGTCGCCCTTCGGTATCATCGTAGGTTAAGTATTCGATCTCACAAGGGGCATCCACGGTTTGGGTCAATTCTCTCATCACCCCGTTGACTTTGGCAACCAAGACCCGGTCTTTCTCGCCACTTCTTTTTACCAGATCATAGAGAGTGATCCCCTTTTCTACCGTTATTTCTTTTTCTTCTACGACAACTTGAATTTCTTCCATGGCTGCACCTCACTGACTGCTGTTTAAATAATCTTCCAGTTCCCCGATCTCCATCCGCAAAAGATCCCGTTCCTTCTCATAGCCAACGGCAGGCAACTGCGCCCAGATCCTTCGTTTCTTATTCAGGTCTCTGTTCATCCGTTCCAGCATGGCTTCATTTCCGGTCTGTAAGAGAATGGGGCCGTAAGCGTATTCCAACGAGGATCGAACGCATCTTCCCTCTTCCTTTCCAAAGGCTGCAAAGGAAAAATACAACTTTCCCTCTTCCTTGCATCCTCGTTCATCCTGAATCCGAAAGCCTTGGGCTTCTACGTACCTCCTGACCTCCCCGATGTGAGATTGCGGTTGTAAGACCATGGCTTTTAAAAGCGGAAGTTTTTCCTTTGCGTCTTCAAGCAAACGGATCATTAAGGGACCGCCCATTCCAGTCATAAAAAGCACATCCTCCGGAAGAACTTCGATTTCTTGCAGTCCATCGGACAAAACCGTTTGAATGCGATCCTGCAATCCTGCCTTCGTAATATTTTCCAGGGCGCTTTTTAGCGGACCTTCTTTATTATCCGAGGCTAACACCCGACTCACCCGCCGGGTCTGAACCAGATAAATACCACTGTTGCAATGGTCACACCCAACATCCAGCAAACGATCACAGGGAGGAACCAGAGAAACATTCATATTCATTCGTTTTGATAAGATCATTACTCCAGAAAATCCTTTAACTTTCGACTGCGGCTGGGATGGCGGAGTTTCCGCAAAGCCTTGGCTTCGATCTGACGGATCCGCTCACGGGTTACATCAAACTCTTTCCCCACTTCTTCCAGGGTTCTGGCTCTTCCGTCGTCCAGACCGAAACGCAGTCGCAATACCTTCTGTTCCCGATCCGTAAGAGTTGACAAAACATCGGATAGTTGTTCCTTTAACATGGTAAAGGACGCTGCTTCCGCCGGAACGGGCACGTTATCATCCTGAATAAAGTCGCCTAAATGGCTGTCCTCTTCCTCACCAATGGGAGTTTCCAGGGAAACCGGCTCCTGGGAGATCTTCTGAATCTCACGAACCTTCTCCACCGGAAGTTCCATTTTCTCCGCAATCTCTTCCGGAATCGGTTCTCTGCCTAATTCCTGCAGCAACTGGCGCTGCACACGAATTAATTTATTAATGGTTTCCACCATATGCACCGGGATTCGAATGGTTCTCGCCTGATCGGCAATGGCACGGGTAATGGCCTGACGGATCCACCAGGTCGCATAGGTACTGAACTTATAACCCTTGGTATAATCAAACTTCTCCACCGCTTTGATCAGACCCAGGTTTCCTTCCTGGATCAGATCCAGGAATAACATTCCTCTTCCCACATAGCGCTTCGCAATGCTTACCACCAAACGGAGGTTAGCTTCCGCTAATTTCTTCTTAGCCTGCTGATTTCCTTCTTCCATCTGCTGGGCCAGTTCTTTCTCTTCCTCCGCGCTTAATAAGGGAACCTTTCCTATCTCTTTTAAATACATACGGACCGGGTCCTCAATGCTGACACCTTCCGGAACGGATAAATCCATCATTTCCTCTTCCGTTGGTTCTCCCTCATCGTCCACCCAGTCATCTTTTTCCGGCATGACTACAATAATGCCCTTCTGCTCCATGTAATCCGAGATCTTTTGAAGAGTATCGTCGTCCCCGTCCAATGCCTTAAAAGTTTTCAGGATCCATTCATATTCCACGCAATCGTTGTTCTTTTTGGCACGGGCTTCGATCTTCTTCAGCATCTTTAAAAGATCCTCTTCCTTGATGGAATCCACCGTATCTTCACCCTCATCCACTTCCCTGGCACGGGCTTCTTCTAATTTTTTATCCAATTCATCGGAAAAATCATCAAAGGATCCCTCTTCTTCCACCTCCACCATCTCTTCTTCCTGTGGTTCTACGGCCTCTTTTTTAGACTTTGCAGACTTTTTGGCTGTGGTGGATTTCTTCGGAGTTTTGGTAGCTTTTGTGGTTTTTTTGGTTTTGGAGGTCTTTCCGGCCTTGGTCGTTTTAGCCGCATCTTCTGCTTCTACCACATCTTCTGCTGTTTTCACATCTTCCGCTTCTACCTCTTCTACCGTTTCTACCACTTTTACCACATCTTCCACTTTTTCCTTTTCTGCTTCTTTTTTCTTCCGGGTGGATTTTGTGGTTTTCGAATCCTTGGTGGTTTTGGCAGCCTTGGTGGTTTTCGCTGCCTTGGTGGTTTTGGCAGCCTTCGTGGCTTTCTCTTCTTCCGCGTCCTTCACTGCTTTCGCTGCTTTCGTCGTTTTAGCTGCTTTGGCGGCAGTCTTGGTGGTCTTGCTAGCCTTCGTATCTTTAGTAGTTTTTGTAGCCTTTGTAGTCTTGGCAGTTTGAGTCTTTTTGGTTGTCTTTGTGGTTTTCGCGGTTTCTTTGGTTGACGATTCTGTCTTCTTAGCCATAACATTCCTCTTTTCCATCAGTTGAGATGTATCTCAACCAGATTGATCGATTGCATTTTTTTTACGATTGACGACATCTTCTCCGAATCCCCATTTTTTGATTGTGACATTTCCCTTAATTCCCTTTGATACCGCTCTCTTCCAATCCTTCTGACCACATCCGTAATCGCTTTTTCATAACTTTTCTTATCTTCATTGACCAACTGGTTTCCGCATAAAATACCGGATACCCGGTTGCGCATTTCCTCGTCCTCGATCTTCATAAGAATGGAAGGCACATCCACCTTGCCGTTCTCGGCCTGTTCATAGATCATACCCGCCAAACTGCGAAGGGATTCCCCTCCGTATTCCTCCAAAGGAACATATTCCCGGATCTGTGAGTAGATCTCCGGATAACACGTGATCCAGTTTAATAAAACCTCCCGACTCTTCTCATCCACTCGTTCCGGCTGCATGGATTCTCTCTGGTTCTTGCGGATCTCCACATCTTCCCGCTTTCTTCCTTCCTGTTCCTTCCTTCGTGCTGCTTCTCGAATTCTCTTTTCAAACGCCCGTTCCTCTACATGATAACGTTCACAAACATAATCCCGGTAGAAACCACGTGTGATCTCATCTTCGATCTCCGCACAATATTCTGCAACCTTTAAGATAAATTCCGTCTTTCCTTCCGCGCTTTTCAAGTCGTAATCCCGTTCCAAATTGGAAACCTGAAACGTATAGAAGGTCTCCGCCTGATCCAGGCGCTTTTGAAATTCCTCGGCTCCGTATTTCTTGATCAGTTCATCCGGATCCTTGCATGGCGCCAGATGAATGATCTTCACCGTTAATCCATTCTCCATTAACATGGGAATGGCTCGCATCGCCGCATCGGTCCCGGCAAAATCACTGTCATAACAAAGATAAACATTATGGGTGATCCGGGTGATCAATTTACATTGTTCCTCGGTAAATGCCGTTCCCAGCGATGCCACCGCCTGCTTAAATCCCGCTTGATGAAGAGAGATCACATCCATATACCCCTCACAAAGGATCAATCCGTGTTTTCCCTGATTCCTGGCCAGATTATAGGCAAACAGGTGTTTTCGTTTATTAAAGATCATCGTCTCCGGGGAGTTTAGATATTTCGGTTTTCCTTCTCCCAAAACCCGCCCCCCAAAGGCGATCACATGTTTTCTGCTGTCGATGATGGGGAACATCACCCGATTCCAAAATCGATCTCTGGCTCCGGATTTCTCATCAAAATAGAACAGACCGGATTTCTGCAAAACCCTGTCCGGATATCCTTTCCCCTTTAAATGTCGATAGAGACTGTCACCGCTTTTATCCGCGTATCCTAAGGCAAATTCAAAAATCGTAACCGGCTGCAGCCCTCTTTCTTGAAAATATTGAAGTCCGGGCTTTCCCTCCGGTTTCTTCAGATTCTCCATGTAGAACGTAGCGGTTTCCCGATAGATCTGGTGCATCTCTTCCGCTTCGTTACGCTTTTTCTGCACTTCCTTTACATTTTGGGAGGTATCTTCCGGCAAGGGGATGCCCCCACGTTCCGCCAGATACTCCACTGCCTCAGGAAAGTCCATATTCTCATACATTTCAAGAAAATGAAACACATTCCCCCCTACGTGACATCCAAAACAATAAAAAAATTGCCGGCTCTGAGAAACACTGAAGGACGGCGACCGATCGTTGTGGAAAGGGCACTGTCCCATGTAATTGCTTCCGGATTTACGTAACGAGACGTAAGGAGAAATAATATCGACAATATCATTCGCGTCTTTGACCCGATTGATAAAGTTATCATCGTAAAACATGGATTCTCTCCTTCCTCTCATTGGTTGACTCCACCCTTAATAGATATCCCAGCGCTTGGGGATCATTAAATTCTCATAGATGGCGATAGCATATTGATCGGTCATTCCCGCCACATAATCACATGCAGCTCTTTCTTTGGAATAGTTTAACTCCTCCGATTCCGCAATTTTTTTAAATTCCGGAGGCAGCTTATCCGGATTGGATACATAATAGGAATACAATTCCTGTACCATATGTTCCGCTTTTCCTTCTTCCATCTTCGCCTCGGAATGAGAATATACGTGTTCGTTCATAAATGTACGCAATTCCATAAACGCATTCCAAACTTCTTCCGACATACTGATCTCGTGCTGATTCTTACTCTCAGAGATCACATCGTGAATGCAAATATTTAACCGTTCCCGCAAGCTGTTTCCCAATACTTTTTTAGAAAGCTCCGGCAGATCGGAACCACGAATGATCCCGCCACGGATGGCATCATCCACATCGGAATTCACATAGGCGATCTTATCGCTTAAACGCACGATCTTCCCCTCCATGGTATGAGGCATGGAACTTAAGGAATGATTGCTGATCCCATCCAGAACCTCCCAGGTCAGATTTAATCCTTTTCCATCTTTTTCCAACACTTCCACAACACGCACACTTTGCGCTTCATGAAAGAAGGAAAAAGGCGTAACTTGATTTAACGCCCGTTCTCCGGCATGTCCAAATGGCGTATGTCCCAGATCATGGCCCAGGGCAATGGCCTCTGCTAAGTCCTCGTTCATATGCAAGGCCTTGGCAATGGTTCTTGCGTTTTGAGAAACCTCCAGTGTGTGGGTTAAACGATTTCGATAATGGTCGCCCTCCGGCGCCAGGAACACCTGCGTCTTTCCCTTTAATCGACGAAACGACTTGGAATGTAAGATCCGATCCCGATCCCTTTGGTATTCCGTCCGCATATCACAGGGTTTTTGATACACGTTCCGCCCTTTGGTCTGATCACTAAAGGATGCATACGGAGAGAAATATTCATGTTCCCGCTTTTCAAATTGTTCTCTTAAATTCATATAAACCCCCCTGTTTCCATTTAAATCTCATGAAATATCACGGTTCTTCACACCGTCCCTATTACAACGTCCCCCATGTATATATTACCGTCTTTTTCTTATATTTCCTTTTTATTTTTTAAAATATCATAAATTTTTTCCTGCAGGATCTGCGCCCATTTCACATCATAAATCATGCCTTTTATTTCGTTATTGGAAATGATCCGTATACTTAATACCGGCATGGACATCCTCTTACATGCCAGGTAGATCCCGTAACTTTCCATATCCTCGCAGTCACTTAAGTAAAAATCACGCAAACGGATCAATTGATCCGCCTCTCTGTTATAGGCGTCTCCACTTCCCAAACGGCCTTCTTGTCCCAGACCATTCTGCTTTCCAAAGAATTCCAGCATTCTAGGGTCTCCCTGCAAGATGTCGCTCTCCCATAATTTCCAGTCCGAAGGTGAGATCCCTTCTCCCTTCTTTCTGGGTTCCGATTTGTAGGCGCTTAAGAAGACAGCCTCTTTGCCAAGAATGATATCTCCCGGGTTTAAATCCTCTCGATGAGCCCCGGCGGTTCCTATATTTAGTACGGCATTCGGCTGAAAATGTATGATACCGGTGGTGGTAGCGATCCCAGCTTTTGTCAGACCAATCTCCGTCAATCCCAGAACGACATCCATCGAATTATATTTCCCGGTATAGTAAAAAAAAGAGTCCACTTGATGTTCTTCACAGTCTTCCAGCCACTGACACAGCTTGTCGATCTCCTCTTCCATGGCAGCTAAAATCATTAATTTCATGCGATTTACCTCCTAACAAAAAAGGGCACAAAAGACCAGAAAACAAACATCTCTGTTTCCTGATCTTTTCACATTCATCTGGCCTGTTATCGCCGGTGGGTTATACTCTCTTTAAGTATTCTCCGGTACGTGTATCAATTTGAATCACATCCCCTTGGTTTACAAAAATAGGAACGGCCACCTGTGCTCCGGTTTCAACGGTAGCAGGTTTTGTAACATTCGTTGCCGTATCCCCTTTCACCCCGGGTTCCGTCTCGGTAACTTCCAACTCAACGAACATGGGAGGCTCAACAGAGAAGATATTCCCTTTATAAGATACCATCTTAACCACATCATTTTCCTTGACAAATTTCATGGCATCCCCTGCCTGTTCGGATGTCAGTGCAATCTGATCATAGGTTTCCATATCCATATAGTTGTACATGTCGCCATCGGCATATAGATATTGCATATCCTTCTTATCAATGTGTGCCTGAGGAAATTTCTCCGTAGGACGGAACGTCTTTTCCACAACACCGCCATCAATGATATTCTTAAGTTTCGTACGAACGAACGCCGCGCCCTTGCCGGGTTTTACATGTTGGAACTCGATGATCTGATATACGGTTCCTTCAATCTCGATGGTCATTCCATTTCTAAAATCTCCTGCTGAAATCATATTACATCCTCCATTTATTCTTTTTTGCAGATACCTAAGAAGGCACCACTTCTATCATATATTATTTATGGGATTTTTTCAAGTAAAATTTCCTTCCTTGATCCGATCGATGATTTCATCCGCAATCTCTTCCGGGGTTTTGTCATCCGTATCCACTACAATACTTGCCACCCGTTCGTAGTACTCTCTGCGTTTTTCCATTAAATTCTCAATGTACTCCTCGCTCATATTTCCCTCTAATAGCGGACGGGTGTGCTCATCCTTCACCCGGTGATAGATGGTGGAAGGTTTGGCGCGCAACCAGACGACTTCACCCATTCTCCGAAGCTTTCTGGCATTTAGATCCGGGATAGCAAGTCCGCCTCCACAAGAGATTACGCTGTCTTTTAAGGATGCCAAATGGTCGATGGTATCCGTTTCCAGCTTACGGAAGAAGGCTTCTCCTTCCTCCTCAAAAATCTGGGAAATACTACGTTTCTCGAATTTTTCAATGTATTGATCCGTATCATACACCTTGCATCCCAGTTTTTCACCTAAGATTTCCGAGATGGTACTCTTACCGGCTCCCATAAAACCAACCAGGCTGATATGCCTCCGGTCACTGTAATAGCCTTTTTTCAAATCCTTCATTTCACCGATGGTAATCTGTCCCGGAGCGGAGAAACTTCGATTATTTAGTCCCACAAAACCAAGGGAGGAACCGAAAAGTCCCGCATATTGGCGATTTTTCTTACCATATTCCCCCATGGAAATCCCGGCGATCTTCGTGTCCGGATTGGCTTCTTTGTAGGCCGCTATAACCTCCAGCAAACGGTCGGTATCCTCATAGGAATTGGACATATACGCCACCTTACATAGGTCGCACCCGCTGGCTTTCTCCTCATCCAGCTTCTGAATGATCTCCTCGTTGGAAGGGGTTTTTTGAAAGTCGTGGTAGGAGACGATTACTTTTACGCCCCTTTCCTCGGCAGCCTCCTTCACCTGATCGATCACGTCCTGACCCTTCGATAATTCCACATCCACACAATCTCCGATTTGGGTCGCGGCGATTAATAAACGAACGTATTCATCCACCGGTCCGTCATAATGTCCGCCCTCGTCCTTGGTCCGAAGGGTTAACAACAACTTCGTAGCTCCTGCCATTTTACGTACGGTACCTGCCAATGCATCGATTTTCTGTTCGTTGGATGTACGCAAATAATCCAATCGCCATTCAATCAGATCCGGATTCTTAGCAGCCGCATTGCGTACCGTCGTCAATAATGAATAACCTTCTGTTTCTGCCACGGGAATAGCAAAATAGACATCTTGTTTAAAATAATGCATTTCCATCATTCCTTCTTTTTTTTCTTTTTTTTCTAAATAACGATCAGTTTTTTCTCGGATTGAGTTAAGTTCTCGCAACCATCTTCTGTTACAACGATTAAATCTTCAATTCTGACTCCTCCTACCCCTTCTATATAAATCCCCGGTTCTACTGTTATGGTCATGCCCGGCAAGATAACCGCTTCTTCTTTTGGCGAAAAATTCGGTCCTTCATGGATTTCTAAACCTACACTGTGTCCCAGGGCATGGCCGAAATACGTTCCATATCCTGCCTGGGCGATAATATCTCTTGCCACCTGATCCACTTCCCGTCCTTTCATCCCCGGACGAATGGCTGCGATGGCCGCCTCCTGAGCTTCTAATACGGTTTGATAAATCCGTTTCTTCTCTTCGTCGATCTCGCCAATGGCCACGGTTCTTGTCATATCCGAACAATACCCATTGACCTTACAACCAAAATCCATGGTAAGAAAATGATTGGGTACCAACGGATCGTTGGTGGGCATGGCATGGGGCATGGCCGAATGCTCTCCCGAAGCGGCAATGGTATCAAAACTGGGCCCGGAGGCTCCCAATGTTTTATACGTGTATTCAATATAAGCTGCCACTTCTCGCTCGGTTATGGTATCTTTCTGTTCCTTTAACACTTCCAGAACCTTAAGAAAGGTTTGATCTCCCACATGCTCCGCCCTACGGATCTGTTCGATTTCCTTTGACGTTTTTACGCTTCGAAGCTGATTTAGTTCTTTACTGACGCCGACAAAGCGCGCCTCCGGAAACCTTTGTTCCAGTTGTTCTTTTTGTCCCACCGTCATAAAATCTTCTTCAATCCCTATGCGAAAACTATCTCCCCCTTGACGGAAACCATCTTTCTCTGCCAAAGACCGCAGGGTGTCTCCCCTGGAATTCCTCCAGGTTACGATTTCATAATCCGGTGCTTCCTTCTTCGCGGACAACACATAGCGAAAGTCGGTTACAACCACTTTTTGTGTGGCGGAAACATACACAGCCCCCTCTCCAAGAAACCCGGATTGGTAGGTCATATTAGCACTCCCAGTGATCCAAAGTCCGTCCACACCTAGTTTTTCTAGAAATTCTCGTTCCATTCTTTTTGATCCCTGCCTTGTTTTGAATATTCTCTCAGAACTATTTTTTCCAAAAGCCTTTTACATACTATCTGAATTTCCTCTTTTTTGTCAATAGGTTTTACCAAAATATTTGAAATTCCCACACGCTTGGCCCCCCAGATATCTGTAAATAGCTGGTCTCCGATGAAAAGAGTATTTTCTGTGGTCGTATGCATGATCTCCATCGCTTTCAGATATCCTTTTCGTCCGGGCTTTCCGGCCTTATGCAGAGTATGAACCCGGATTGGCCCGTTAAAAGTAGCCACCCGTTCTTCCTTGTTATTGGATAACAGGCAACATTGAAACCCCAAATCTTTCAATCTCTGAAACAGGGCAATCGCCCGGTCATTAGCAGGTTTTCCATGTTCTACCAGGGTGTTGTCAATGTCGTAGATCAACCCCCGATATCCTTTTTGATACAAATATTCATAATCGATGTCGTAAGACGAGGAAACATACGCATCCGGAAAAAACCGTTCCAACATGATCACCCGTCCTCCCTTTGCAATTGATCGATGATAAAATGTTCCGCCGTCCTTCCGGAGTAGCCGCCGTTGCGCACACTCCACAAGTCAGCTTTTTTGAGAAGCTCCGACTCCTCTTGCTGCAGTCCGTACTCCCTGGCCAAAGACAAAACAATCTGTGCATATTCCTTTTTGGATGGTCTCATGAACGGAATAACAATTCCGAAACGTGCCGCCAGGGATTGTTTTTCCTGCATGGTATCCGTGGGATGCACTTCACCGGAAGTCGCATCGGTACGATCGTTCCAATTCTCCTTAATGAGATTTCTTCGGTTGGACGTTGCGTAGATCACTACATTATCGGGCTTTACTTCCATGCCGCCCTCGATCACTGCCTTTAAGTATTTATACTCAATCTCAAAATCTTCAAAGGACAGATCGTCCATATAGATCACAAAACGATAATTCCGGTTCTTCACCTGTTTTAACAGGTTGGGAAGGTTCTTAAATTGGTGCTTATACACCTCCACCAAACGCAGACCATCCTTGTAATAGTCATTCAAGATCCCCTTAATACAGGTGGATTTCCCAGTTCCCGCATCTCCATATAACAGGCAATTGTTGGCCTGGGCTCCCTTTACAAAGGCTTCCGTATTTTCTCTCAATTCCTTCTTCTGGCTTTCATATCCTACGATGTGATCCAGTCCCACATTGGCCGTATGGACAATGGGAATCATCTCTCCTTCCTCACTCAGGTGAAAAGCCCGGTTCAGACCCAGATTTCCTACTCCGTATTTCTCATAAAAACTTAAAACCGCCTGGAAAAATTCGTCCTCATTCCGGGCATTGGATAACCAATCCGTAATCTCGCGAATCCGCTGACCCACATTTTTCTGAATGTTGCTTTCCTTCTTGGGAATGGAGCGATAATGGCGCAAACGGCTGAGAATCTCCCCGCCCTCTCCTAACGCATCCGAAAAGGAAATATGAGCTAGCTCATAGAATCGCTTCATATCCTCTTTTACAATCGAAACCGAATCTGCGGACGCGATCACGTCTGCCTCCCAGGCTCTTCGCTCCCATTGCAAGGAGAAGGGATTTTCATCCATGATCAGGTGCCCGGCCAAATATCCGAAATACAGATCTTCCTCCAACCCATATTCTGTGGCATAGGATAAGATCTCATAGACCACATCTGAAAGTACGGAGAGATCTCCGGGATTTTCCATATAGTTTCCTAATTTTTCAATGGCAGATCCTTTCAACGCCCGGCGATACAGGATCATTTGATCTAATAATTTTTTCATTTACATCTCTCCCAAAGGTATCATGCGAATGTTCTCCATTCCTTCCACCGCCCGGATCAACTCAAAGGTAAATCCCCGCCGGCTGAATAGATAGAATCCACGGATCGGCATGCCTAGAATCTCCACGCGCTCTGAGAATTGTACGAAATCCTCATAACCGTACTCTCTGTCTCCCCAGTAAACATCCACGACGATGACATTTCCATCCCCGTCTCTTAGCACATAGGGAATCGTCTCCGTCTTTCCGTAGAATGTCTCCGGCACGGAAAATCCGGATAAAAAACCGCCATTTTTTCTTAATTGCAGCAAATATTCTTCCACCGCTTTATGAAAACCTTTTTGGTACAAAGCAAAAAGCTTATCTTCCAGATATTCCCGGTAAAAATCCTCCGGCTCCATCCAGCATAAAAAGGACTCATAGGGAAAGATCATCTGATACCAGAAGTGGAGGAAAGCATCTTTAATGCCATACATTCCCTTTTTTACAAGATCGTGACGCTTCGGTTCAAAGGAGAAGATCTTCTCCGCCACATCCATTTGAATTAAATTCTTAATGTAGACCGTGATCTTCGCCCGGTTGAAATTGGTGCGATCGTACAAATATTGCATTTGATGCTCATCCTCGGCCAGCACAGCTAAAATCGTATTATAAAAGGGCATTTCCCGAAGGTGCGTCTTTAGAAAACGACCGGCTTCCCTGCGGAGCACCCCTTCATTCTGACAGCAAAGATTTAAAATATTATCCCGCAGGTTATAGCTTTTCCGAAAACAGGCCCAATACCCGGGGACGCCTCCAAACATGCCGTAAATCCCCAGAACCTCTTCCCTGTGCAAGGAAGAAAAATATTCCTTACACTGAGAATACCCGAATTCCTTTACTTTGATCAAATTGTTGATCTCCATGGCGAAACTGTGCATTTCTTCCACCATTTTATTCTCCACCCACTGGATTTGGGAACTGATGAACAAGATCATCATATTATCTTTCACTTCGCTATAGGTAAATTCATGGAAGAAGTCTTTGTTTCCCTTTAACATCAAATGGAACTCATCAATAATAAAGCACATCGGCCCCTGTTCGGCCTTCTCCAGGGCATCCACAAATGCATCCTGAAAGTGGAGGTACTGTTCCCGTTTCGATAATTCTCTGGCAAGATAGTAGGTGGTAGGTTTATCCTTGGCAAATTCCTTCGCAAGGGTCGTTTTCCCTACCCCTTCTCTTCCATAAAGAACCAGCACCTGGGCTTGCTTTTTTCTAAAGGCTTCTTCCAATTGACTTTGTTCTGCTTCTCTACCGACAAACACCATACTTCACCGTCCTTCTCCATTACTTATATTTCTTTAAACTTCCCTTTACTTTACCTTACAGCTTTTTGAAACATACCATTCGCTTGCCTTAAAGTCATCCCAGTATTCGTCCAAAATTTGAGGATCTGATTCAACTACAACGTACATTCGATACCTTTTTCCGCTTTTTAATTTCTTAAAGTATTTGGTCTCTCTTCTTTTAAATTCATAAAAAATCCGGTTGTTGTTAGACAAACATTGAACCATTCCCAACGCATATACTTCATCCTTTTTAAAATCCTTAGCAAACTCAGCTTTTACTTTCAAAACTCCTTTTGAGGGGCTGGACAATTCTATTTTTACCCATATAGGATATGCAACGACAGGTCCCCAGTTTCTTTTTGGAATTCCAATACAATTGTAACCAGACGTTCTATTATAACTTTTACCTTTGGAAAATTCATCCATTTTTGTTATCAAATACCATCCCGCAAAAATATACCCGTTTCTCTTAACATGTGGGGGAATGTTTATGCTCTTCTTCTGAGTATAAGATGTAGGAAGCTTTCCCGTCTTTTTTCCTCCTAATAGATTATATGTAATTTTAAAATGTTCCGTTTTCAAACGTGCCGTACTCTTCGGGGGTATTACAATTTTTTCCTTGTACTTATGCACGTTAATGATTTTCCCGTTACAGATCCATCTCCCGGGCATATTGTAATTATCATTTCCAGGAGCGTTGGTTACGGATATGGATGAATTATTTTTAATTTTAACCAGATTTTCACAGCCGATAAAGAGTTTAGATGAACATTTTTCCATTGAAGCCGGTAATTCTATCTTCTTTATTTTTTAGTGTTCCTTCTACTATAGCAACATATTCTCTTAATGATACATATTCATTCCAGTTTTCTTGTAGTTTATTCTTGGTTTTTTCATCTTTAGCTAAAACTACTATTCCACTAGTATCTTTATCTAATCTATGAACTATAAATACTCTTGAATTCTTGTCTTTACTTACTAAGTATTCTCTTACTATATGGTAAAGTGTTTTTTCTTTTTCTTTAGCAGTTGCGATAGTAAGAAGACCACTTGGTTTATTAACTACAATTATATGATCATCTTCAAATATCATCTGTTTGAAATATGATATGATCAGATATTACAAATTGGATATAATCGAAAAAAGCTGCTAAAAATATTAATATTATTATTTTTGTCCATCCATCCTTTCTGATTTGGCTTGATTTAACTTTAATTACTTGTATTTGAAAATAATCTGTTTTTTTATTCTTTTTAAAGAATTGGGGATGTCTTGAGTCGTAAATCCAGAATTTGCTTTTCAGACTGTAGTATAAGTAATTGAAGCCTGGTTTTTTAACCTTTACAGGGTTGCCTGGAATCTCTGTGCTTAAATCCACTAAGGACCATACACATTTGTATTTATCGCCAAGGCCTTCATTTAGAAGCTCTTCATAGATAAATTTGGGATTTCCAGTATAATTGCGGCCGGTACTGCTTTCAAAGTATATTGTATAGTCATCAACTTGAATAAGATAGGATCCAAGGCGGTATACTCCTTTTAAAAACCATTTAGCCATTTCAACTATTTTTTTGGCATTCACATTGATCACTTGGCAGCCATCATCGATGTGGATGAGGGAAAGGAAATCCTATTTGGAGACGACTATACCATAGATGATATTATTTGGATGGGTCCCCAGCCGACCCTCGCTTCTTTAGCCGAAAAGGTCGGAGTGAAAGAGACCCTGCCTTTTAATGCCTTGTCAAAATATCTGCAAAAGGTGTGTGCCGCTGGCAGGAAAGTACACTACCTACCGCCTTATAGGGATGACAACAAGATTTTACTGCACCAGATTCTGGATATTCCTTTTGAAAGGTTGAAAGCGGAGGCATCCGTGGAGATGATTAAAGGGGTAGTTGCATTGCGCGAAATCAAAACCGCAGAGGAGATTGCGGAGATGGATGCCATTTGTGATGTCGGAGTGGATATGCATCTTTCTGTCATGCATGCCGCTTGTAACGGTGTGTTGGAACGCGA
>CALGGT010000009.1 GCA_937915825.1 uncultured Eubacterium sp. | reverse complement strand
GCATTAGCTCAGGTGGTAGAGCACTTGACTTTTAATCAAGTTGTCCGGGGTTCGAGTCCCCGATGCCTCAGAAAAACGTCTTGCAATTTGCAAGGCGTTTTTTTCAACTTTACCATTCGGACCAATATGAGATGGTATAATATTCTTTACCATTCTTGAAAGAAAGCAGGGGATATTTCGTGGAAAATCCGAGATTTATGGAAAAAGAAGCATTCTATGAAAACTATCTAGATCAACTCAAAAAACATAAGGGAATGATACACGGATTGGAAATATATGAGGACGGACAGCTGGTCTTTTCTTATGGAGATACGGTGGATCATCGTTATCCCATATATTCTGCAACCAAGTCCATTCTATCCCTGGCAGTAGGAATAGCATGGGATGAGAGGAAACTCGACTTAAAGAGGCCACTTTGGGATTATATGCCCTCATGGGTGCAGGAAAAACCAGACATGTATCAGAAGGATCTTTATGCCAACCTTACCATGGAAAGGATGCTTACCATGTCTGTGGCCGGTTATCCCTTTCGTCCGGAGGGGGAAAATTGGCTGGACACGTCACTCAGGCTCCCGTTGGAAGGCCCGGAACAGGTGCATTTTTCCTACAGTAATATTCCCGCTTACCTGGTTGGAGTAGCACTGTCAGAGGCTTTGAAGGAAGATCTATACGAATACATGGAACGGAAGATCTTTCGTCCGTTGGACATTCAAAAACCCCCGGTTCAACGAAGTCCCGAGGGGTACGTTTATGGAGCTACCGGCATGGAGCTGTCGGTTCATGAATTAAGTAAGATTGGTCAAGTGTTTTATCAAAACGGGGTATTTAACGGGGAACGGCTGGTAACGGAAGAATATTTAAAAGTAGCCATGCAGTGCCATATCTCAAATAAAGGGAGATCCGACACCGGGAACAGCGACGTTGGGAAGCGTGTCTCCGGAAAGGGAAGGAGCGAGGGCTACGGATATTTGATCTGGACCTGGGAAGATGGAGTTTCCATTCATGGAAAATGGAAGCAGCGATGCTACATCGCTCCGAAGAAGCAGTGTATGATTACTTTTTTAGCGGATATAAAAGACGACGATTTTGAACAATATCCGTAAAGGAACTATTGGCGTTCAAAATACGCTCTTCCGCTGCAGATGTAATAGGTGCGAATGTATCCGTCCGTGGAAACTACGACAAATTCATTGGTGGAGGGAACATAATAGATCGAGTCGTTGTCTTCCTTTTCATATTTGTGAAGTGCCTTCGGGTTTTGGATCACGGCGTTAGCACCGGCTAAATAATCTTCTGCCGTTGCATACCCCATTTCTTTCCCATGTTTTTGGAAATGTCCCTGGTAGGTAGAAGAATTTCTAAAAGAATAGGTTTGAGTTTTTTTATTCCTATTTTTCTTTGAAGAAGCATCTGTGGTCTGGGTTGCCTCTTCGTCCGCTGTAGCCGTGGCGGCCGCATCTTTTGTCGCAGTCGGCGCAGGAGAGAACGTAGTCACCTCAGACATCCCAGACTCAGACATCCCAGATGGTATCTCAGACATCTCAGAGGGAGTCGTATCTCTCGAGGAAGCGTGGAATATTACAAGTATGCACAGGATCAAAACAAGGGTGACTCCGGTGGATACGATTTTCTTTAATGAATCTTGCTTCATACATGACCTCCTTAAAATTTGGAAAGTACCTGGCATTCAGGATGCATTTGGCATTCGGGAGATACCTGGCACTCGGGACGCACTTGGCGCTTGGGACGTGCCTAGCATTCGGGATGTGTCCTAGAAGACAAATTTCTCACAACCGTAGACGAAACCGTCGTTGTCGTTGCTCCTGGTAATGACATCGGCGGCTTTTTTTGCCTCTGGCTCGCCGTTTTCCATGGCGATGCCAAGACCTGCGGCCCGTAGCATTTCAATATCATTTCCGCTGTCTCCGAAAGCGACTACGTCCGATAAGGGGATCTGCAGTTTCTTACAAAGCCAGGTAAGCCCGGTTGCCTTGGTGACGCCACTGGCCGTGATCTCTATGTTATCCATGCCGCCGGAGATCGCATTGAGATCGGGAAAATCCCTAAGGATCTCCAGCACCTGGTCGAAGTCTCGGCGAGAGCCGTCGGCCTCGTGAACAAAATTTAAAGTAACTTTTTCTACATCCAAATTTAGCTCTTTCAAAAAAATCTCCAGGTTGGGGACAATGGTCCGGGAGGCGCGGATGTAGTGCTTGACGGCTTCATTTTCCGTCATTTCGTCAATGAGAGGAACGTGATGTTCGCTCATATAACTGCGGCCCCGAACAAATGGATCGCTCATTACCTGCAGGGGTTCCAGCCGTTGGATCAGGGGAAGAACCCGGTTCAGAGGAATGGGTTCCTCGTGAAGAAGCTGATCGGTGGGGCGATGATAAATCCCGGCGCCATTGGTAGTGATTACGTAATGAACGTCGGGAATCTTACGAACCGGATCCAGGAGGCCAAAATATGGCCTCCCGGTACAAGGTACAATTTCAATGTTATGTCTTACCAGTTTTCGTAACGTCTCGTAGGTGGGACTCGAAATATTTTTCTCAGAATCCAGAAGGGTTCCGTCTAAGTCAAATACGACCATTTGAATCATGGGGCAGCTCCTTACTTGCGAACGTAGGTGCGCTTATTTGAGGCTTTGCCGTACTTGTAGCCGATGTTTAAGGGGTAACAGGGGCGGATGAAATAAGTGGTCTTGGTTTTGCGTTTGATCTTTAAAACCACGGAAGTATCTTCGATGCGCATGCGTTTCTTAAACAATAATTTTTTAATTTTCTTTTTCTTCATTCCTTTTTTAATAACACGAGAATAAACTTCGTAAAGGGTGGCGCCGGACGCCTTGGTCCAGGTCAAGCGGATCTGCTTGCCCTTTTTTAATTTTTTGATCTTTTTTAATTTGCATTTCCCGATCTTGTCCGGGATTGGAGCCGGAGTGGCGTAGGATCCGGAATCGGTAACACCGGAGGTGTTGTTGTTTGCAGGAGTTGCATCCGTAACGCCTGTGATCTGCTTTATAGTGGCGTTATTGGTGGCAGCAATGGCTTGCAGGGTGGAGCCGCCTACCCCGGAAAAAGCGGAGGTATCTGCGGTTACGTTGTCACTTACGGTCAGGGATTTAATATTGCTGTCCCCGGCAAATGCGTTGCTTCCAATGTGGGTTAGGGAGTCTGGCAGGGATACATTCTCCAGGTTGGCGCAACCCTCGAAGGTACCGGTTTCAATAGTGGCGAGCCCGGCTCCTAAATTGACTTCCTGAATGCCTGCATTTTGTAAAGCATAGGCGCCCAAGGTGTAAGGGGTTTGGGAAGAAACGGTTAAGTTCAGGATATTTCCACAGTTGGCAAAGGCATAGTCGCCAATGCTTTGCACATTTCCCTGTAACGTTACATTGTGAACCCCGGAATCATAAAACGCCTTATTTCCCACGTGTTCAATATTTCCCCCCGGTTGTACGAGAAAATCGGTTAACGTGGCGGTTTGGGAAAAGGCGGAATCCCCCATCGTTTTTAGAGAGCCGTAGACAAAAGCCTGGTGAATGCCACTGCAAGAAAAAGCGGATTCGTCCATGGTTTCAACGGTTGCGCCGGGAGCAATGGTAAAGGTAAGGAAGTTTGCGGTATTTGCAAAGGATTCTTTTCCGATGGATGCTAAGTCGTTTTGAATGGTGACTTCTTTCACGCCGGTATTCTTAAAAGCGCCATCCCCAATGGCCTCCACCAAATGTCCCTGTATGTAGTTGGGAATGACAAGGGATTCCACGGTCTCATTCTGAAAGCCCACAATGGTGTATTTTCCGTTAATGGTATCGGTTTTAAAACAGGTTTCGGTGGTAGGTGTTTCCACGGTATAGGAGCCGTCGGGATTGATCGCGGCGTTTGCCGTATTTTGGGGGATGAACAGGGCCAGGGCAGCCAGGAAAAATCCGGCCAATAAAGATGGTTTGATTCTCATAGTGATACCTCCGTAAGATGATTAACAAATTCTGTGACATAGGTAAATACCGGGAACGGGAGCTTCTGACACAAGGTCTCTCCCTCCTCGGCCTCCTCTCTGGTATGGAAAAGCCCGAAAACGGTAGGGCCGCTTCCACTCATCAGAGCCCCCATCGTAGGACTCTGTGCCAGTGTTTCCTTAATAATGGAAATTTCCCGGCAGATAGGAAGCGTAACGGTTTCCAAAATATTTTCCATGTGAGTGGCAAATTGCGGCATATTTTTCTCTTCCAGATCCTTTAAGAGCAGGGAAATGTCCGGATGATGGGTATCTTCCGTCAGATTCAGATGCTCGTATACGTATTTTGTGGAAATAGAAGCATTTGGTTTTACCAGGAGCACATAAGTCGCCGGCGCAGGAGGAAGGGGAGTTAAGATTTCGCCAATCCCCTGGGAAATCGCCGTTCCGCCTAAGATACAATAGGGGATATCGGCGCCTAAGGTTTTTCCGTCGTCCATTAACTGTTCCCGGGAAAGACCTAAGGAAAATATCTCGTTGACGGCTTTCAAGCAGGCGGCGGCATCCGAGCTTCCTCCGGCCAGCCCGGCCGCAATCGGAATGTTCTTCTCCAAATGAATGGAAAGTCCCTGTTGCTGGGGATATTTGGCAAGGAGCAATTGAGCCGCTTTATAAACCAGGTTGTCCTCATTGATCGGGAGATCTTCCCGGTTTGTGGTAAGGGTAATCCCCGGTTTTTCCGTAGCCGTAACCGTAAGGGTATCGAAAAGCCCTACGGTCTGCATGATCATATGTACCTGATGGTAACCGTTTTCCAGGCGTTTCACCACGTCAAGGCCTAAGTTGATCTTGGCGGGTGCCCGGAGTTGGACAGTATTCATAAAAAATTTCCTTTCTTTTGGTTAGATTTCAGGAAGGGCTTCGGACTTAGTATACCAAAAAAACCGATTTTCGTAAAGATGGGAGAAAGAAAACCACGTATGAACCCCCAATATTTTCGTATGAAAGATGCTTGACGAAACCTATGGCCGCGGATTATGATGGAGTCGTAAGCTTTCATAGGGAGGTGCTTAAGTGACAGACGGGTATTTTATTCTCTTTGTAGTGATGCCCATCGGTCTCTGGGATTTCGCGTATTATAAGGTTCCAAATGTATGGATATTACTGGGCCTGGGGATGGGTTGTTATCAGAATTATTTAACAGGCGGATTCAAAGGTGTGGGAATGGGACTATCCGTGGGATTTCTTCCCATTCTGTTCGGATTTATCTTTTCCAGGTTGCGAATGATAGGGGCTGGGGATCTGAAATTCTTTTCCGTAATTGGTTGTTATTATGGCCTTTCCTTTATGGGAAGGGTGGCTTTGTATACCCTATTTTTAGGGGGATTGGCAGGTCTGATCCGAGAGTGTAAGAATCGGACGTTGCTCTTACGGTTCCGAAATCTATATGACTACGCGAAAGAGACCATAAGAAGCGGCAGGATCAAAACCTATGAAACCGGGGGCTACATTCCCTTGGGGACCTGTATGGCAGCAGCTACCTTATTAAATCTGGGAGGGGAGTCCCTGAAAGGATGGATGTTATGAAAAAAACAAAAATATGGATTTATACGAAACATACGGATTTTGGCGAGGCCCTGGCTTTGTACATTTCTCAGCAAAACGATCCGGATCTGCAGGTGGAATTCTTCAAATATCGGCCGACGCAAGGGGGGCTGGAGGAGGAAATGCAGGAGCACGCGCACCCCTTGGAAGAGGGGGTCGTATTATTAACGGATGACCGGGAATATTTTAAGGAATTATCCGGGAAAAAGTTTTATCTTTCACCCTATCCCACCTCAAAACCGGAGGAGATCTTCATGTATCAAAACCGTAAGGCTTTACTGGAGGAGGTTCGTCAAAAAGTGCTGCCGGAGATTGTCCGGGAGATGAAAGAAGGGCAGACGGAGGTGTATTGTGTCTTTAGTTTGGAAAATGGGGAAGCAGCTACCGAATATGCCCTATCGATCATGCGAACGATGCGAAAACAGGGAAAGAAAATCCTATACGTACCCATGACGCCCTATCCTTTGCGGGAGGAATTGTGGGAAAAGAGTGAGGTACTAACCATACCGGATCTGGTGATGGAAGGGAATCCTCATCTGCAATCGGAGGTGGTACAGGACGGAGAAATCTTTCGTCTACGCCCGGCGTTACATCACAAAGACTATTTGGATCTGAAAAAAGAGGAAGTAATCCGATTTATGAAAAATCTTCACGGTCAAACATTTGTGGACCTGGTGGTGGTAGAGGTGGGCGTGGTATTTGAATATAGCCTGGACGTGTTAAAACAGGGGGATGTGGTCATTGCGCCTTTGAAGGAAAGTTGGCTGAATCAAATGAAGAAAGAGGAATTTGAACGGCAATGCGCTCGTCTGGATGACGGAGATCTAACGATCCGCTGGGAGTCGGAAAGTCTCCCTGCGATCACGACCAGGGAGGAATATCGACGAGTGTTCGAGGATTCTAAGAAAGGGTAGGTGAAGAAACCGGTGAATGGTTCGGGGAAAAAATCGGCGCATGGACTGGTGAATGGGTCGGTAAATGGGCTGGAAAAAGAGAGGATCCGGAAGAATGTGATCGCATCCCTTCCTGCGGAGGAGCAATTGGGAGAGCAGGAGCTATATCGTAGAATTGATAAGGAAATCCTTCGGATGGACAAGGAGGCGTATATCCGGATCCAAGCCAAGCGCGCCCTGCGGAGGACCATTTATAACTCCATGCGGAAGTTAGACGTATTACAGGATCTGATGGAAGACGAGGAAATAACAGAGATCATGGTAAATGGTCCGGACCGGATCTTTACGGAGAAAGAGGGAAGACTTTTTGAAACAGAGCTGCACTTTGAGTCCAAGGAACGGCTGATGGACGTGGCTAGGCAGATTGCGTCCGATGGGAATCGAATGGTAAATGAAAGTCATCCGATCCTGGATGTACGGGGGAATGAAGGACAACGGGTAAATATTGTGATGCCGCCGATTGCTCTGGATGGCCCCATCATTACCATCCGTAAGTTTCCGAAAGAGCCATTGTCCATGGAAAAACTGGGTCGAATGGGAGCCATCAGTGAGGAAGCTGATCATTTTTTAAAAAAATTGGTGCAGTCCCGGTACAGCATGCTCGTGGCAGGTGGAACCGGGTCTGGGAAGACGACCTTTTTAAATATTTTGTCCAATTACATTCCGGAAGATGAGCGAATCATCACGGTGGAAGATTCGGCGGAATTGCAGATCCTGGGGGTGCGAAACCTGGTACGGATGGAAGCGAAAAACGCCAATGTAGAAGGAAAAGGGGAGATCACCATTCGAGATATGATCAAAAGCGCGTTACGAATGCGCCCGGACCGGATCGTCGTGGGAGAGATCCGGGATGCTACGGCCATTGATATGTTGTCTGCGCTAAATACCGGACATGAAGGATTTTCAACGGTTCACGCCAATAGCCCGGAGGATACCATAAGGCGTCTGGAGATGCTGGTGCTCATGGGGATGGAGATTCCCATAGAGGCCATTCGACGTCAGATCGCGTCAGCGCTGGATCTGATCGTATTTTTAGGCAGACTGCGGGATCACAGTCGAAAGGTGTTAAGCATTAGCGAGGTGCTGGAGGACGAGGAGCGCCAGGTCCGTCTGAATCCGTTGTATGTATTTGAAGAAAATGGGGAAGAAGATGGTCGGGTATTGGGGAATTTAAGACGCACGGAAAATCCCTTTGAAGGCGTGGATAAATGTCGGCAGGCAGGGATTCTCTTAAATGAAAAGGAGTTGGGAGTTTGTTAAAAAACAAGGAAGATTTGGGATATGGATGCATCGGATTTCTTCTGGGATTTGTTGTGGGACTGTTGTTTTATGACTCCTGTTGGATCGGAATAATTACCGGTGGGATCGGGGTAAAACTCTTTCATCGTTACATGAAATCCCAAATGAGACTTCGTAGAAAGATCCGTCGGATGGAACAATTTAAGGAGGCGATGGAAAGCGTGGTAAGTGCGATGATCGCCGGTCACTCGTTGGAACACGCGATGGAAGAAGCCGGGGAGGAAATGCCGGAGGGTGAAGAAATGACGGAAGAATTTCGTCAAATCGCACGAAAGATCCGGCTGCATGCCCCGGCGGATGAGCTGCTGATTGATCTGGGAGAACGGACGGAGATCCAGGAAATCCAAATGTTTGGGGAGATTCTGGTTACGGCAGGGAAAACCGGAGGAAATATTGTCAATATTATGCGAAAAACCAGAATGCGTTTGGTAGAGAAAATGGAGATGAAGCGGGAAATGGAGACATTAGTAGCCGGAAAGAAATTGGAATCGTATGTGATGTCGGTGATCCCATTTTTTATGATCGTATACTTGCGAGTCTGTTCCCCGGGTTTTTTGGATCCAATTTACCACAACCTGGCAGGCGGAATCGTTATGACCATTTGCTTGGGAGTATATTGTCTGGCATTTGCGATGGCCCAGAACATTCTCCGATTTGATCTAGATGATTAGGGGGGATCCTTTGAAAAAAATAACCGATGGATTCGATTTAAACAATAGGGAAAATAAGATAGCCCGAAAAGATTTAAAAGATTCAAAAACTCCAAAAACTTCAAAATCTTCAAAGGATAAAAGGAGTGAGGAATTTCTCGTTCATCTGGGTGATACGATTCTAAGAAAAACCCGGATGAAGAAGGTGATTTCCAGGTTTATGCCGGAAGGAAAACATCTGGAAAAGTCCGACGGGAAACTTTGGGAAAAGCGGGTGGGATTGTGGGTCCTTTGCTTTGTGGGAGTGATCCTGTTCTTAATGCTCTATTATGCTAAGAGTGGTGGCGAAAGTCTCATTGTAAAAGAAGATTCCATTAAGAATACAGGCGGGGAAGCTTCCTTTGCGTTTCGGGCGGAGAATGGGAAAGAGTCCTGGGATGAGAAAATGACGCTAGATCTGGCAGAACCGGAGACAGGGGAAGAAGAGGAGCAGGGACCTTCGGAGAGAGAACTTGCCTCGGAGGCCATTCGAAACGCGATCGAAACGGCGGTTGATAAGCAGAAGAAGCAGGGAAAAGATGAAACGGAGACCTTTTATAAGCTTCCCACACAGGTTGATTCATATAAGATTTCATACCGGGATATTGAAAAAAAAGCGGACCTGACTGGGATTTTACTGGGGGCAGGAGTCCTAATTCTGATCCCCTTCGTCTGGTGGCAGAAAAAAAGGGAGGAAAACCGGAAGAGACTGGAAGAAATGGAAAAAGTTTATCCGGAATTTATTCATAAATTTGTGCTTTTATATGGGGCGGGAATGATGGTAAAAGGCTGCATTCAAAGGATTACCAGAGATTATGAAAGCAAGAAGAAACAGGAAAAATATCCGTATTTTTACCGGGAAATATCCCTTTTGATGCGAGATCTTCAAAACGGGGTCACAGAGACCCGGGCGGTGGAAGACTTTGGGAAACGATGTACATTTCATGGGTATCTTCGGTTTTCTTCGATCTTATCCCAAACGATCACAAAAGGAAGCGACGGGGTGATTGATTTATTGGAGCAGGAGGTGAGAGAAGCGTATGAGATGAAGAAAGAAAGTGTGAGAAAAATGAGTGAAACCGCAAGTACCAAGCTGTTGTTGCCACTGGTTATGATGTTGGCGGTGGTAATGGCGATGATCTTGATCCCTGCATTTATGACAATGTAGGGGACTGTATCTGCGGGTATGCGCGGTGTCTGTATTTATGATAATACAGGAAAAGAGAAGATGTAAGAAAAGAAAGGAGAAAGGTATGAACGAAATAAAAGATTTTATAACAGAAGAAGATGGAATCGGAGTGGTGGAGATCATATTGATCCTGGTGATTTTGGTGGCGCTGGTCGTACTTTTTAAATCTGAGATCACAACGGTGGTAAATAACGCATTTAAGGCATTTAAGAAGGATTCCAAGACCATCATCGGCGAGTAAGGAGTAACGGATGAAGAAAAATCAGCGGAAAGACCCGGGAATTAGTGGAAGTATTACTGTATTTCTGGCCTTGACCTTTATCTTTATTTTTGCGCTGGTGGGAACCATGGTGGAAGTAGCGAGAGTAAAGATCTGTGGTTCCGACGACGTTCGTCAGTTGGAACAGGCGACGAAGAATCTTATGGGGGAATACAGTGAGCCGTTCTATCAGCGTTATAAATTATTTGCCTTGGAAGATACCGGAGTGCCCTTTGATCAGGCCATTGCCGCCTATCTGGGAATGGAGGAGAGATCCCAAACCGACGTATACCGGGGAGCGTTGACAAAGCTTAGAGTATGGAATAAGAACTATTGTGGGGATGAAGATGGAGAAGCCTTGCGAGAAGAGATCGTTACCTGGATGCGTAGAAAGGTGGTAAAAGATGAATGGGATAAGATCCGGAACAAGACAGAACAAGTATCGAAAGAGATGTCCCAGGCTTCCGTGATCGAGACCAAGGCAAAACAAGTAAAAAAAGAGGCCGATGAAGGAAAGAAATTAATGAAGCTTATGCGGCTGATTGACGGGGTTTATCCTGGAAAGAGCGGACTAAAGGCGGAGACGTATTTTAGCAAAAAATTCTACCAGGGAAAGAATCAGAAAGAGACGTTTGGTATTACCAAAGAATATGTTTGGGAAGCCATGAAGAAGAAAGGGGTCAATGTGGACAAAGTGTTTGATAAATTGGAAAAAACCGGGAACGGTCGGACACAATTTATCCATCAACTAACCGAGGTCCATAAAAAGACGCTGGAGGCCATTGCCTGCGCGAAGGGATTTCGAGATCCGTTTGTCCCGGTATTGGAATCCAATGACAAAATAATAAAGAGCACCATGACTTCGCTGAAGCGTGTAAAGGGCGGGAAAGTATCCTCTCGTATTATGAAAAATCTGCGTGAGAAATGGGCTCTTTATGATACAACAGGAATTGTGTTTACCTATGGGGATCAAGGCTCGGGGAAAACCCGGGCGAACCCCATGGATTCCTGCCAAAATATTTTAAGTGGAGGACTTTGTTCTTTGGTATTAAAGAATCCGCAAAAGGTATCTAAAAAGGAGATCACAAAGGCGGACAAATATTTGGAAGCGGCGAATGGCCGCAAAACAGAAGAGACGGATTCGGCTCAGAATTTTTTGAAAACGGAAGAAGTCGATTTTCAAACGGATGTTTACAAAGCGGTAAAAACCGGAGAAGAACACATCATGTTCCGGGAGTACCTAAGCCGGTATTTTTCCTTCTTTGGTGAGGAGGGGACGAAAGAGGAACCTCATCAGCTGGATTATGAGCTGGAGTATATTCTGAATGGAAAAAATACGGACCAGAAGAATCTGGAAAATACGTTACTGCGGATCATGTGGCTCCGGACAGCGGCCAATGCGGTTACGATCTTTCAAAATGCGGAGTACCGGGAAGAGGCGTATACAGCAGCCCTTGCGGTGGCAGGATTTACCGGGATTGAGCCATTGGTCCGTTTTTTGCAAATTGTATTTCTGGTACTTTGGGGAATGTGCGACGCCATCGTAGACGTGGCAGGGATCGTGCAAAATAAAGAGGTTCCCCTTATTAAGGACAAGCCATGGATCAAGTTCTGGGATGTATTGTTGATGAACCGGACGTTTGTTCAGAAGAAGGTTTCACAAATGACGGAACGAACCAAGAAGGGATTGTCCTATGAAACTTATTTGAAAATGTTTCTTCAATGGGAATCGAACCGGAAGGCGACGTATCGGATGATGGATGTAATGGAGGAAAATATTCGTAAAGGCGGAATCGCTAATTTCCAATTGGGAACGTGTGTATTAAAGTTCCAAACGGAAGCTACGTTTGAGCATCCGGGGATTCTTTTTTCGCTGCCTTCGTTACAGGAGATTCTAAACCGGAATCTGAATTTTTATCATTTAACGGCCCGATACAAGGCAGCCTATGTGGAAGGAAGCCAGTAGTATAGCGGTTATTGAGCAAAAGGATCTGTAAAAGAAAGGGTATCCGAATGACAAACTCTCTGCAAATATGCAATTAAGCATACCCCTTTGGGTACCCTTTCTTTTGCAAAGGATCCAAACGTAAGAAGGATGTGGGAGAAAGGATGAAAGGAAATAAAAAAGGAGCACAGGCCTCTATTACCGTGGAAGCGGCACTGGTGGTGCCTATATTTTTATATTGTGTCATGGGCCTGATCTATCTGATGGTGCTTTTTCAAACGGAGGAAAAAGTGGCCTGGGCCTTACAGGAAGTGGGAAATGAGGTGGCGGTGGAATACGTGGCATCGGAAAAGAAACCAACCTTAAATCCGGTGTATTTCACGGCTAAAATGAACGGATATTTAAGGGATGGTTCGGTACCGGTCTCCCTGCTGCGCTCAAAATATGATGAAAAAAAGCAATTGGTTACCTTCGTCTGTGACTACGGGAATACGGTGCCGTTCCCAATCGTAAAGGATTTCTTCCTGTTTTCAAGAAAGCATACGGTGCGGCTGTTTAGTGGGGTCAAAACCAGAAACCGGGAGGAAGATGGGGATGAAATGGTGTATATTACCCCAACTGGGCGGGTGTTTCACAGAAGTACATCTTGTAAATATCTGGCGCTTCATATATCCCAGGTAAAAGGGAAAGATCTGGGTTTTTTGCGTAGTGAGGGAGGTAGTATCTATTATCCTTGTGAAGCCTGCTGCACAGGGGAGTGCGGACCGGAAGAGAATGTTTTTATCTGCTCCTACGGAGACCGGTATCACAGAAGTCGTAGTTGCAGCAAGCTGAAACGATCCATTCGCAGGGTAAAAAGAGCACAGGTCCCGGACCGGGTCCCCTGCTCAAACTGTGGCAATCAACCGTAGAAAAAGTAATGCAATGCGTGGAAAGTGACTGAAAATGGTTTTGAATCGTAACAAAAAAGGAGAGTACATTTGGTGGAGAAAGCGGCGTTGTTCATTCTGTTAGGTATCCTAAGTTGGTTTGATATTCGAACGAGAAGGCTTCCTGTATGGCTCCTGGTGATCGGTGCCCTGATCGTGGCGGGGATGCTTACTCGAAATATTTATATGGGGAGCTCACCGGGTACCTTGCCGGGTACATCGCAGGGGACTTCGTCAGGGAATTTGCCAGGGCTTTTGTCAGGGATTTTCCTGGGGGCTTTGCCGGGGGTCTTTCTTATTGTCACGGGTTTTATAACCGGCTGGCAGATTGGTCCGGGAGATGGTGTGGTGTTTGTGATAACCGGAATGATGTTGGGGTTATTCATGAATCTGATCCTGTTGCTGGGGGCGTTAGCTTTGGCAGGTGTTGGAGGCGGCGTATACATGTTGTGGAAGAAGAAGGGACGCCACATGGAAATCCCCTTTCTTCCCTTTGTGTTTGTGATGTATGGAGGGATATTATTATGTCAAAAATATATGTAAAGGGGTCGTTTACCGTGGAGGCAGCTTTTGTTATGATCCCGATTCTGCTGATCGTAATGAGTTTGCTGTATCTTACTTTTTATGCCCATGATAAGGCGGCGATCGCGTCTCTTGGTCCCCTTATGTTAAGGAAGGAAAGTCAGATCGAGGTTAAAAAGGAGTTGGAAAAAAAATTATGGCTGCGGGATATTTCCTCCGTAGAAATGAAAAAAAATCTGTCTTATAAAAAGATGAAGATCCAAACCAAAAAGACCTTGTCCATAGGCCTGGTGGAAATGCTTTTAGGGGAGGGTGAGACGTACGAATTTTCCCGGTGGGACGTGGCACCTGGAGAATATTTATGGAATTATGAAATCATGAAAGAGGGATAGAGACCATGGAAATAGAGATGTTAGAAGGTGTGGAGGAACGGATCCTGCAGGTGAGGATGGACCGGATGGAGGAATCCTGCGGGGAGGAAGTATTTTACTATAACGAGTTGCCTGGGATCTTGCCTCCCGCCGTTCATATAAAAGATGGGAAAACCGTCTACCAATATCACATTGGAAGGGGAATCTCGCTACGGGAATGGATGGAGAAAAGATCCCTTACGGTAACGGATGTTCACAGATTGATGGAAGGGATCAATCTGGCGTTGACCAGCGTCAGCGATTTCTTTTTGTCGCCGGGGAATCTGATGATCTGGATCGATTATGTTTTTTACGATGAGGAGAAGCAGACTTTTCACATCCCCTACGTAAGTGGGTTTGAAGGGGAGCTGTCGGAGGAGCTGGCAGGGATTGTAGAACGCATGATGGATGATCTGGATCATATGGATAAGGAGCTGCTATTTCTTGTATATGGTCTGCATAAAATATGCAAAAGTCCGGGCTTTCACATGGGAAAGATCATGGATTTTATCGGGAAGGATCAAAAGAAGGCAGCAGTAAATGAAATGACGTTTGCTCCGGGGAAATCCCGGAGAGAAGGCCGTACCAATCCGGGAACAGAGAACCGGGGAGGAGAGAAAAAAAGAGTATTCCAAGGGGATGTAAGGAACGAAGAAGTTGAAAAGAAGGAAAAGAAAGAAAAGAATGGTAGAAGTGGCAAGATTGGAAGAAAGGAAGGAAGTGAAAAAAATGAAAGAGAGGGAAAGAAAGGAAATTATGGTCTGTATGTCCTTTTAATGGCGTCGGTGGTTGTAATGGGGCTGGCTTACCGGGGAGGTGTACTGCAAGAGGCAGACGGCGGATTGAATTTAAGCAGGACTCTGGGGTTGGGGCTTCTTTTGGTCGGCGCATTTGCGTATTATTATTACAGGCAGCGGGAGAAAAAAGACGAGGAGGCAGTGATAGCCGGGGCGTACGTTCCGGAGACTACATTGTTAGCCACGGATTATGGAGATGAAACGGTGTTGCTTTCCGACATGGTTTCGGAAACGGGGTATGTGTTAAACCTAATTCCCAATGATTGGCACCGGGTTGAGATGCAGATCCGAAAAAGTCCTTTTTTCATCGGGAAGGACGGTACAAAAGTTGACGGAGTGATCGCGGAAGGGGAAGTAAGCAGAGTGCATGTTAAGGTGGTATCCGAAGAGGGAGGAATCTTTATGATCGACCAGGAATCCACCAACGGAACCTTCGTCAATGGAAAGCGTTTCACTCCCTGGGAACGAACACGCATTCTAAATGGAGATCAGATCAGCATCGCGGGAATCGGATATACGGCAGAAATTGTAGAAAGCCTTTAAAAAAATAGGATAATGTGGTATAATAGGTTTTAGCCAGGTGCGGAGTATCGAATCAGGGAGAGGTTTCGTATGAAAAGGGCGCAAATACCTTACGTCACAATATTTCTAATCGGGATGAATGTAGGCATTTTTTTGGCCATCGAGTTGTTAGGATCCACCGCGGATTCGGATCTTATGGTTCGTTATGGAGCGATGAGAATGCCGGAAATGCTGGAGGACCATTCCTATTGGCGACTGTTTACCAGTATGTTCTTGCATTTTGGAACCGGACATATTATCTCCAACATGGTATCTCTCCTGGTCGTGGGAATCTCCCTGGAGCGGGAAGAGGGGTCGCTACGATTTGCGTTAACCTATTTGATTTCCGGCGTTTTAGGGAATGTTATCTCGTTGATCTATGATCACATAATGAATATCAATTGCATTTCCGCCGGAGCATCCGGTGCGATCTATGGCGTATTTGGAGCGATGCTGGTGACGGAATTTGTGATTTCCCGGGAGAAGAAGAAAGATCTTCTTCGGATTCTGTGTGTGGGTGTGCTGCTTTTTATGTGGAACGATCAGAAGGCCGGAAGTGTGGATTACGCAGCGCATTTAGGCGGTTTTCTGACGGGTGGATTGATACAATTAGTGGCGATGGGGCTGGGAAGGAAAAAAAAGGGGGACGAATAAATGGATAATTGTGTTTTTTGTAAGATCATTCAAGGAGATATTCCAAGTGCCACTGTATACGAAGATAATGACTTCAAGGCAATTTTGGATGTGGGGCCGGCGGCCAGAGGGCACGTGATCATTCTAACAAAAAAACATTACGCAAATTTAATGGAGGCCGATGATACGGTATTATCCGGGATCATGATCGTAGCAAAGAAGATCGCTACGGCCTTGAAAAAAACGTATCAATGCGATGGGATCAACATTTTGCAAAACAATGGAGAGGCATCCGGACAGACCGTATTTCACTTACACGTCCATGTAATTCCCCGCTTCAAAGAGGATGACATTCGAATCGGATGGACGCCGGGGGACATGCCCTCTGACTTGGATGAGATCGTAAAAGAAATTCAAGCAAATATGTAAGGAGCGTGTGGATGTGAAAAGAATTATACTGACCGGTGGAGGCACTGCGGGACATGTAACCCCGAATATCGCTCTGATTCCGGAGCTTAAAAAACGAGGTTACGAGATTAGTTACATTGGTTCTGCGGATGGAATCGAAAAAAAATTGATCAATGAACTTCATATTCCTTATTATGAAGTGGCAGCCGGTAAGCTGCGAAGATACTTTGATTGGAAGAATTTTACCGACCCCGCCCGTGTGGTAAAGGGATATATGCAGGCAAAGAAGATCATTAAGTCTGTGCGCCCGAACGTGATTTTTTCCAAAGGGGGCTTTGTGACGGTGCCGGTAGTTATGGCTGCGAAAAATATGGGTGTTCCCTGTGTGCTGCATGAATCGGATATTACACCGGGCCTCGCCAATCGTCTCTGTATCCCGTCAGCAACTGCAATCTGCGCCAACTTTCCAGAGACTTTGGAACATTTACCGGAAGGAAAACGCTACTTAACCGGGTCCCCCATCCGGAAGGAATTGTTTGATGGCAATCGGGAAGAAGGACTTAGATTCTGCCATCTGGATGGTACAAAGCCTGTTTTAATGGTTATCGGCGGGAGCCTTGGGTCTCAACATATTAACGAGGTGGTTCGGGAAGCTTTGCCGGAATTATTAGAACAATACCAAGTGATCCACCTATGTGGCAAAGATAAAGTTGATCCCCAATATGAGGATCGGGATGGCTATGTTCAATTCGAGTATATTCAAAAGGAATTGTGTGATCTGCTGGATGCGGCGGATTTGGTGATTTCCCGTGCCGGTGCCAATGTGATCTGTGAATTGTTGGCATTGAATAAACCCAATATTTTAATCCCGTTATCAAGGGAAGCCAGTCGGGGGGATCAGATCCTGAATGCGGAATCCTTCGAACGTCAAGGCTTCAGTTATGTACTCTATGAAGAGGAATTGAAGAAGGAAAGCCTGCTGGAAGCAGTGGAGCAGGTAATGACGAAGAAAGAGGGATATACGCAGGCAATGGAGCAAAGTGATATGAATCAAGCCGTTATAAAAATAGCGGATATTATTGATCGAAATATATTGTAAGAAAGGATGAAACCAATGAAAGAAAATGTAAGATTTGACCATTCCCTCGCCACTCCCTTCATTGCGGAAGATGAGTGGAAATCCATGGAAGCGCAGGCAGAACTTGCCAGAAAGACGTTAGTGGAGAAAACCGGAGCCGGAAATGATTTCTTAGGATGGATTGATCTTCCGGTCGATTATGATAAAGAGGAATTTGACCGAATTCAAAAGGCCGCCGAGAAAATCCAATCCGACTCGGATGTTTTGATCGTGATCGGAATTGGCGGTTCCTATTTAGGAGCCAGAGCAGCCATTGAATTTTTACGTCACGGATTCTATAACAGCGTGGACGCATCGGTTCGGAAAACGCCGGAGATTTATTATGCCGGTAACAGCATCTCCGGAACTTACCTGTCTCAATTGATCGAGACCATCGGAGACCGGGATTTTTCGGTAAATATCATTAGTAAGTCCGGAACGACAACAGAGCCTGCCATTGCCTTCCGCATTTTCAAGAAAATGTTAGAAAAGAAATATGGCAGGCAAGAGGCGGCGAAACGTATATATGCGACTACAGACCGGGCTAAGGGAGCTCTTAAGAATCTTTCCAATGAGGAAGGGTATGAGAGTTTCGTGGTGCCGGATGATGTAGGAGGAAGATTCTCTGTATTGACCGCGGTTGGATTACTTCCCATCGCTGTTAGCGGAGCAAATTTAGGAGAGTTAATGGAAGGTGCGGCCGCTATGCGCAAATTGTGTTTGGAGACGCCGGTGGAGAAAAATGATGCCATTCGATATGCGATGGCACGGAATATCCTGCTTCGAAAAGGAAAATCCATTGAGATCCTGGTAAATTATGAGCCATTCTTCCACTATGTCAGCGAGTGGTGGAAACAGTTGTATGGGGAGAGTGAAGGAAAGGATCAAAAGGGAATTTTCCCCGCTAGTGTAGACTTTACCACGGATCTGCATTCCATGGGCCAGTTTATTCAAGACGGTGCCCGTCTCATGTTCGAGACGGTAATGGAATTGGAACAGCCTTCTTTGGATCTTACCATCGAGGAAGAGGAAGACGATCTGGACGGATTGAATTATCTGGCAGGAAAGACCATGGATTTTGTCAATAAGAATGCGATGAAAGGAACCCAGTTAGCTCATACAGATGGGAAGGTACCGAATCTTGTAATTAAGGTACCGAAGCAGGATGAATTCTCTTTGGGACAGCTGTTCTATTTCTTCGAATTTGCCTGTGGAGTCAGTGGTTATATGTTAGGTGTTAATCCCTTTAACCAACCGGGAGTTGAAAGCTATAAGAAGAATATGTTCGCATTGTTAGGAAAACCCGGATTTGAGGAATTAAGAGAGACCTTGTTAAATCTTTGATCGCATGGATCGAACCCGCAATCGCGCGAAGAAAATCTTTAAAAACGAAACAAAAAAAAGGGAACCCCCGAGATACTTGCTAAGCAAGCACCCCGGGGGTTTACAATACAAAATCATAAATGATTTTATTGTTCTTCAATAGCGCCGGTCGGACATGTTGCAGCACAAGCGCCACATTCCATGCACGCATCTGCATCAATTTCATAATGTTCTGCACCCTCAGCAATTGCCCCTGCCGGACAATCAGCGGCACAAGAACCACAACTGATACATGTATCTGTAATAACGTATGCCATGAAAATCCCTCCTTTATTAAGTTGAATCAGATGATACTTCTATTGTAGCATAAATGATCAAAAAAGCAAGTCTTTTTGATAATTTTTTTCAAAAACTCCGGAACTACCGATAAACAAAAGGGTGCGCCTTCGCAGGGGGGGTGTGTTCGGAGACAGAGGGGCTTTTAAGAGCGCATAGAGAGCCAAGGGAACGCATGAAGCGTGGCTGTGAATTGCAACTAAAAAACGATCATAAAAAGAGAAAGTACTTGCCAAATGATTCATAAAGCATTAAAATGTAGGAAGAGTATTTGCGGCAAATGTAAAGATCGGAACGTTCATACAAAGACAATGGGTGATAATCATAGAAAACACCGTAGAAATCCGTAGAAATGATGCATGAAGGAGGAAATATAATGGCAAAGATAACCAAAGATATGTTGATCACAGATATTCTGGCAATTGATCCAATCATCGCAACTTTACTTATGTCGGAAGGTATGCATTGTGTAGGATGTTTTGCGTCCGCCGGGGAGACATTGGAAGAGGCGGCAATGGTTCATGGCATAGATAGTGATAACCTGGTGGAGGATCTAAATGATTTTTTAGAACATCGGGAAGAAATCATGTAGTTGCATTCGGGAAGAAATCATGTGGTTGCATTCGGGAAGAAATCATGTCGTTGCATTCGGGAAGAAATCATGTGGTTACATTCGAGAAGAAAGTATGAAAATGCTTGTGAAAAATGAATTTGAAGTGAATCATGCCCAGGAATGCCTATGAATAACCCCCGGTCAAAGGACCGGGGGCTTTTTGTACATCTCAAATTTATTATAATGAATTGTTTCAATCGTTGTTTCAACGATCGCGTTATACCAAATCCGGCTCCACAGAGTCCATAGAGAGACTGGACAGTTTTTGAACCGCACGACCTTTCAGGATCAGAAGGTGGTGTTCGCGAAAATATTCTCTCGTTGAATCCATGCATTCTTCCCTTCTCCCGTATTCACCGAGCTTGGAGCAATTCCGATGGAAGTTGATGTCCCGCATATCCAGGGATATAACGATCAAATAGTAGCGGTTGTCCTTGCGGTTCTTCCACAAAGTACTAACCGGAATACTGTAAAAATCCACGGACTGGCAAGCACTGATCGCAAGTTCAAGGGAATCAAAAGAATACATGCGAATATCTTTGACGATCCTCTTAGGGGAAGGAGCAGACGGATTTCCATCGGAAGTTTCATTGGAAGATTGTGAGGACTTCTCTTTCTTCGAGGGGGAAATATGAACGGAGAATTCATGAGTCTCCACCGACTTTTCATCCTCTTGCAGGTTCTTGCGAAGCAAGTCATCGATATCCAATTCGTCTTCTAACTCCGGAGTGAAATCATGTTCCTCGGAATCCAATGCCTTCTTAAAAAAGGGATTGGTGTCCATGTTGATGGAACCATCGGCAGAAATCCCGCGAATGCGCTGGGAAATCTCACCGGCATTTTCAGGATCGATCTGGGTGATCAGCATGATCAATGATCCCTCGGCAGTGGGTAATACCTCAACCATTACACGGTTGTTATGATCGCCAAAACCGAAGTCTAAGTTTGCTTGTTCCATCATATCTTGAAATAATTTTTTCGCTTTTTCAGATCCATAAGCCAATTCACTGACTTTTAGGTCGCGGTCAGATAATTCCTGCGCCGTTAAGGTGCAACGAATTTGAGTATCGCTGATTTTTTCAATCTTCATAGAGACCACTTCCTTTCTAGCACCCTTTTCATTACCTAAAGTATAAATCATTCTCAGATAATTGTCAATCGTAGAGGGGAAATCTTGTCATCTTTGGCATAGAAATCCTGTCATTTGCAGTGAGAAAATAAGATTGAGACGATGTTTTTCGTATGAAAACCCGTAAATTCCGTATGAATTTGCATTGACGTGGAAAGAGAGGTCGGGTATAATAATAACAGAACAAATAAAATGACTGGGAAGGGAGGTCATAATAGGGGACAGGAGTGCACTTATAAATAATCAAGAAGTCATGATTGTATTGCGGGTACCTCTTTATCAGAAATCGAGATTTTTATTAGGATGCGAACCTGTTGGGACAGTCTGAAAAGAAGAAAAGCGTAAGATAGGAGATTTCACAAAACGATGCAAACAAACACACAGAAACAAGAAACACTAAGAAACAAGAAACACTGTGAAATCGGGAAAAACTTAATGAAGGAAAATGATTCTTTAGAAACAACAGTTGATTGGATTTTCAACTGTTGTTTTTTTAGGTGGAGACGGGTGTCTCCCTAACGCTTGGATTTTTCTATGGACAATTGGGAAAAAACATGGTAAACTAATTGTTACGGATTATGTACAAAAATACGGAGAAATCGTTATGAAGAATGATATGTTAGATGCGATTGATAAAAAGATCCTGAAAATATTGGAAGAGGATGCCAGGACTCCGGTGAAGGATATTGCCAAACAGGTATTTTTAACAGCTCCGGCGGTGTCGGCGAGAATCGGCCACTTAGTAGACGAAAACTATATAACGGGATTTCACGCAAATGTAAACGCGGAGTTGTTGGGCTATCACATAAAGGCATTTATCCATTTGGAAGTAAAGCCGGAAGATAAGCAGAAATTTTATCCTTATATTAAAGAGTGTCCCAACGTGATCCAATGTGATTGTGTAACTGGGGAGTATTCCATGGTTTTGCAGGTCCGATTCAAGAATACCTTTGATCTGGACCAGTTTATCGGGGAATTGCAAGTGTTTGGACGAACCAAAACGTTGATCGTGTTTTCCACATCGGTGGATCATCGTTCCATTGGCTTCCAGGAGGATGAATAATAGAACGGGAGAAGAACCGGAATGGGCAAGAACCGGAACGGGAGAAGAACCGGAATGGGCAAGAACCGGAACGGGAGAAGAAACGAAGAATAGAAAGGACGATGTGACATGTTGATTTCCATGTTGAAAGGCAAGATTCATCGGGCAACGGTAGTACAAGCGGAATTGAATTATGTAGGGAGCATCACGGTGGACCCGGTGTTAATGGAGGCCGCGGGGATTTATGAATACGAAAAAGTCCAGGTGGTCGACATAAACAACGGAAATCGTTTGTGGACGTATACCATTGCGGGAGAGCCGGGAAGTGGAATGATCTGCTTAAACGGAGCTGCCGCGCGAAAGGTGGATGTTCAGGACAAAGTGATCATCATGTCCTATTGTGAGATGACACCGGAGGAGGGAAAGGAACACCATCCCAAGGTGGTATTCGTAGACGAGAAGAATCAGATCACCAAAGTGTCTTCCTATGAGAAACACGGGGAGTTATCTTAAGAGGGTGATCCTGAGAGGTGGAAAATATGCTGAAAGATAAAACGATCGTGATCGGAGTGACCGGCAGCATTGCCGCATATAAGGCGGCTTCGCTGGTTAGTGGACTGATCAAAAAAGGAGCGGATGTGCATGTGATCATGACGGAGCATGCCACGAAGATCATCCATCCCATAACATTTGAAACACTGACCAGGCACAAATGCCTGATCGATCCCTTTGATCGGAATTTCAATTATAATATTGAGCATGTGGCGCTGGCAAAAAAGGCGGACCTGTTTATGGTGGCACCGGCAACGGCCAATACCCTTGCGAAATTGGCAAATGGAATGGCAGATGATATGCTCAGTACCACGTTTTTAGCATGTGAGAGTAAAAAATATGTCGTGCCGGCGATGAACACAGCCATGTATGAAAATCCCATGACCCAGGACAATCTGAAAAAACTGGAATCCTATGGGGTTTGCGTGCTGGAACCCGCTTCGGGACATTTGGCCTGCGGCGACGAAGGGAAAGGAAAAATGCCGGAACCGGAGGAGTTACTGGAAGAGATCGAGTATGCCATTGGTAGGGAACCGAGATTGGCAGGGAAGAACGTGCTGATCACGGCAGGGCCCACCAGAGAAGCCATTGATCCGGTGCGATTTATCAGCAATCGCTCCACCGGAAAGATGGGATACGCGTTGGCAAAAGTTGCGGCGGGACTGGGAGCGGAGGTTACCCTGGTAACTGGTCCGACTACGATTAAGAAGCCAAAACACGTGAAAATTGTGGATGTGGAATCGGCAGCAGAGATGATGGAAGCGGTGAAAGAGCGCTATCAGGAACAGGATATTATGATCTTATCGGCAGCGGTCGCCGATTTTACACCGGCAAATCCGGCGGATCAGAAGATTAAGAAAACCCAATCCGACGGAAAGATCGTCTGTGAGAAAACGGAAGATATTCTGGCGTTCCTTGGAAAGAATCGGAAAGAAGGGGTATTCTTATGCGGATTTTCCATGGAAACGGAAAATCTGGCGGCAAATTCCAGAGAGAAGCTTCAGAAAAAAGGCGCGGATATGATCGTGGCCAATTCCCTGCGGCAAGCGGGTGCCGGCTTCGGAGTGGATACCAACATCGTAACTTTGATCACCAATGAATCTGCGAGAGAATGTCCGATTATGAGTAAAGAAGATGTGGCGGAAGAGATTTTTAAAGAAATCGAAGACCGTTTGCTGCATTCGATATAAGATTGGTACAACAGAGACTAGAAAGAATTATAAGAAGAGAAAAGGAAAGACCCCGGGATATCCCGAGGTCTTTCCTTCGTGAGAAAAGTATGCAATTTGTCGGAGGATTATTGATTCTTCGACGTTATCATCTGATTCAGGCCTTACACAAGGTAATCTTTACGTTCTGTGTAAGGACATCTGTATAACTGTAAGAAATGGTTTGACTAACATGTTCTTCCTCGTTGCCAACTTGAATCAGGAAAATGCTGGGAAATGTATCTTTGATCACTCCCTCTGCCACATCAACTTTGTGTCGACCCAAGTTACTGCGAACAATGACTTTGTGTCCGATGTGATCGGTTACAACTTTTCGAACATTACCTACACTAGTATTTAACATGTCAAGCCTCCATTCCGAGCCTTCGTGATGGTGTTAAAACCACGATATATTGAAACAATTAGAATTATAACACATTATATCGTGTTTGTCAACGGTATTATAAATTTTTATGAAGGAAGATGCCCATGTTCCAAAATAAACTGTTTCATGGCCCTAAATGTGTCGGGATGGATGTAATGTTCAATGTGACAGGCATCCTCCTCGGCAATATCATCGGGGATTCCCATGGACTGAAACCACCGGTAGAACAAATCGTGGCGTTCATAAACCCGTTCTGCTACTTCTCTTCCTTTGTCCGTCAGAAGGAGATATCGACTGCGCTCTCCGTCCGTGGAAATATATCCGTTTTCACGAAGCTGCTTCATAGCAACACTGACACTGGATTTTCGAAATCCAAGGAAATTGGCAATATCCACGGAACGAACCGCCGGTAGTCGCTTGCTTAGTATTAAAATTGCTTCCAAATAGTCTTCACTGGACTCATTTAATGTCATAGTAAACCCCGCCTTTTGTGATAAAATATTTATATATCTATCATAACATACTCCGGACAAAAATGGAAATAAAAACAAATTTATTTCCGTGACAATATCTCAGAGGATTGCTTTTTTTCGACAAATTAAGTATACTGAGGTTAGCGAGGTCTGGTAGTAGGAAGAGTAGTCTGGCAGGAGGAAAGGCAAGACTGGCAGGATCGGCCAATGCAAATGGATGGCTGATGCAGAAAAGAGGGGATGCGATGAGCGCGGTAATTGGGATTGTCCTATTGTTAATATGTGTAATTGCGTATTTTGTCTCTTACCATCTGTCTCAGGATAAGAAGTCCGGAGGGACTTGGGGTTGTGGTGGTTCATGCGCCGGATGCGCGGAGGCAAGCCACTGTAATCTGCCGGAAAAGAACACATCGGCGGGAAAGATCCCGGGGGAAGATCGTTGGAAGGATCCTGCGGCCGGGGAAAAACAAAAGACAAACGGAAAGATATAATCAAGAACAGCCGCCTTGGTCCGGGGACCGGGGCGGCTGTTCCATTTGTATAAAAAACTTATTCCTCTCGAATCAGATAAGGTAATTGCTCGGTCATATTAATAATTTCTTCAAAAATAATCCCTTTCTTGGTATCGGCGTTATTCATGTCATTCAGCCGGGAAGAAATTTCCTGGAACTTTTCGTTGGAATCTTGAATGTATTCCGATACGGTATCCAGACTGGTCTGGCTTTTTTTAACAGCAGCGTCAATGGAATTACGAACCTCGTCAATGTCCTCGATCTGGGAACTAACGCTGTTGAAGATCTCATGGGTATTGTCTACATTTTGAATACTTTTGGTAAGTGCGAGCTGGGACTCCGTGAGAGTGCTGCTAAGCTCGGAAGTAGAAGATTCCACCTTGGAAATTCCCTGATTCACATCATTTACTAAAATCTTGATCTGGTCGGCAAGCTTACGAACTTCTTCCGCAACTACGGCAAATCCACGACCCTGCTCACCGGCACGGGCCGCCTCGATGGAGGCATTTAAGGCTAAGAGGTTGGTTTGGTTGGCGATATCAATAATGCCCAACGTGGATTCCTTGATCTGGTCTACGGAAGATAGCAATTCATGGAAAGAATCGTTCATATTCATAAATCGATCGGTTACTTCGTTGGAACTGTCCTTCAGGTTGTCTACCTGCCGCTGGGCCGTATCTACAGACTGGTCGATCTCCGCTTGCATCTGGGTAAATTCCTGGGTGATATCAACAATATCAGCAAAAGCCTCGTTCATCTCCACACATTGAGCGCTCAGTTCCTCGTTCTGAGCGGAGAAAATATCTACTTCCCGTTTGATTTCGGAATTCTCCTGCAACGTATCTAAGGACTGAGTAATTAAGCGATCGTAGCTTTCATTTAATTTATCCACCACAAACAGCATGGCATCGGAACTTCCAAAGTCATCGGAATTGGCGGAGTCTTGGGAATTGCCGTCGGAAGTCCCCGAATCTGCATTAGGATCCGTCTGAGTAGGATCGGTTGCTTTCGATTGAGAATTTAAGGCGGGGGTGGTGGAATTCTTTGTATTTTTCTTCTTCTTGTTAAATAACTTCATAGGGAAACCTCCTTTGTATTGTTAATCAAAAGCAAAGCAACACATGGTTTGGTTTACATGTTGTCGGTTAAAGTGCTCGCCATAACTGACAAAACCGGCGTGGGTGCATTTGTCCGACATTCGGTTCAAATAGGTTGGCCAATAGTTTTCATTCTCTAAAAACTGATAACGTACAATACAGTTAATGGAGAAAATGCCCTTGCAATTCGGGAGGTCGTCGTAAATGGTTTCAAGGGTGTCCGCAATGATCTGATGGTAATCTCCCTTTTCCATAATGGTGAGAACATCCATGTTGTAAATCGGCTTATAGCAGCTAAGGGTTTGACCGGAGATATCCTGAATGGATACCAGATATGTTTCATTTCCGTAAACGCGCCCCAAGGGATTCGTCAGGGTTTGGGTTTGAGCCTCTTCCCGGCCGATTCCCAATTCTTCACAATAAACCGTGGCAGCCGGCCGTCCGTCAATCTCAACCACTTGATTGGTGTTGGGATTGGTCTTGGTGGCCAGAAATCGCTTGTCCGTGGGAACGTAAATATTTTCCCGATACGTTTTGATCGTTCCGGAGTTGTTCTTCAGGAACATAAATACGCAACTGTCGGTATACAGGGATCCGTTCAAAGCCAGGATCGCCCCGCTGGAACGTCCGCCGACCAGAGGAATATTTTTATTTTCCAAAACGGAATTAAAAGTTGCCACCAGCATGGTATCATTTCCTACGCTGATGTCGAAGCATATGGTATCGGCGTCACCGGGTTCGATCTGACGGAGTGCCCGGGTCATGCGGTCAATATGTCGAACCGGCATGGTTGAAAGATGATCTAAAATATCAATAGCCACGGTAACATCCTGAAAACCATATACGATCACGCCCTCCGAAAGGGTATGCTGATTGGCATAGCCTATGGAAATGGCGCCAATACTGGGAATGTCAGGGAAACATTGGGCAATTTCTTTCGCATGTTGTTCCAATTGATCGGGATTGGATAAAAAGATGATCGCATCCGGGTTTTTGATCCTAGTAAGAGCATCGGTTAAAATACCGTTTTTGCTAAATCCGTACATCAATTTCATAAGCCAACCTCCTTCGTACAATCTGTGCCTTTATTATACCGCAAAATGCAAGAAAATTAAAGAGGAAAACGTGCGAAAACGATTACGGATTGAGGATGGATTCGGTTACGGATTTAAGATGGATTGAAAACGGATGGGACCCGGTTATGAATCGGAATCCTTGTTGGAAACGATAACCTGACATTTACATTGAACACCGTTATTTAACAGGGTGGCTGTAACATAGGCCTTACCCGGGGAAATGGCGACCAAATACCCCTGGGCGGTTACCTGAACCACGTCCGTATCCGAGGATTCAAACAAAGGAACCTCTAAAGACGCGCCGGGCTTAATGGTATAGTCTAACTTTGCTGAAGTTTTGGGTTGAAGATATATTTTGTTATCGTTGAATTTTACGCTGATCGCTGCCGGGGTGACGGTGACTGTGGCTTTCAATTTGCTGACCAGAACTTTACTTGGGTTGTAGATCCTAGCAACGACCTTGGTCCTGCCGACTTTATCGGCACGGATTCGAATGTACTTGGCGTTCTTTTTTTGGGATGAAAGGGAAACAATCTGGCTGTTCTTCGAGCGGAATCGAACCGTATATTTCTTAGGAACGTTGTAAACACGCAAGGTGTAGGCGTTCTTTTTGGTCAAGGACAGATTGGTAACATTTAATTTCATTTGCTTGGAGGGCGGCAGCAGGGTAGGAGAGGCAGAAGCCTCCGGGCGAGGTGACTCGTTCCCCTGGTTGGATTTGGAAGAGCTGGATTTCGACGAGGTGGAATTGGCCGAGGCAGCAAAAATAACGTGGCAGTCACAGTTTGCCACGGGTACAAGTAAGATGGATAGAATAAGAAAAGCCATAAAAAATAAGGGATTTCGACTGATCTTTGACGGCATCATACGGCACCTCCGTTTCCTATTCAAAGAATAACATGGAATTATGGCAAAAAATGGGCCGATCTGACATAGATTCAACATATTTATGGGATACTTTAGTATAAGGATCGTATAAGGATCTGGGAGTCCTTACCTGAGGATCAAGTTTTTTACGTCTTTGCTATGGAAATTTAGGGGAGGGTTGTGGTACAATAGGTTAGAAGCGAGACGACGAATGGAGGTATTGAGGATGCAGCGAATTTTAATTGTAGATGATAACGAAGACATTCGTGAGGTTTTATCCACGTATATCCTGAAAGAGGGGTTTGAGCCGATTCAGGCGGAAGATGGGGTATCCGCGCTGGAACAATTCCAACATAGCAATCCGGCACTGATCCTGTTGGATATTATGATGCCCGGAATGGACGGGTATCGGGTATGTGAAAAGATCCGTGAAACCTCCGACGTACCGATTATTTTAATCACGGCCAAAGGGGAGGATTATGAACGGGTCATGGGATTAGATATCGGGGCTGACGATTATGTGGTAAAGCCCTTCTCTCCCAAGGAGCTAATGGCAAGAGAGCTTTTGCCCCTGAAAGTGACAAGGATGCTGCAAACTGCGTTAATCGTGCATTGCAGGGAATCTCATCCAACTATCTGGTAGTCCGTACAAGCACCTATGCAGACTTTGCCAAGGTGGTGCAGCCCACAACTCCCTGCAACATTACAGGCATCGCTACACGTTTCAATAATGACTGGCAGATTCTTATACGTAAGACCAGTGACCTCGAATTCTAATGATTTTATTTATTGATACCTAAAAGACTAAAGATATGAAAAAACTATTCAGTAAACTGCTTGCGATAGCCATCGCAGCATTCGCATTTACGGCCTGTGAAGACGTACCAGCTCCTTACTCACAACCAGGGACAGAGGAGCCCAGTGGTAATAATTCTTCACTTCCCTATTCTTCTGCAAACCTAAACTCTGGTTGGACATTACAGAATGTTACTGTAGACCAGCCTTGGAGTCAAGGTAACTCTTATACCCAAGCAACTGGTTATCAGAAATGGGACAGCGAAGAAAAAACTAATCATGCGGTAGAAGGGTGGCTCATTTCTCCTTCTATCAGTACTTCTGGAGTTGATAACGTTAAAATTACATTCAACCA
>CALGGT010000008.1 GCA_937915825.1 uncultured Eubacterium sp. | reverse complement strand
CGGTCAGATCCGAAAGAAAGCGGAGAGCACTGGTAAGGAGGAGCTCTTTGTATTTGAAACGGCGTTATTGTTTGAAGCGGATTGCGGAAAATATTGCGATGAGATCTGGTGCGTAACGGCGGACCTTGACACAAGGATCAAGCGTTTAATGGAGAATCGCGGCTACACAAGAGAGAAAGCGTTGGCCTTTATGAAGAATCAGAAGGATCCGGAGGAACTGGCGACCCGGTCGGATGTGGTCCTGGAGAATAACGGAACCGTTCCGGAATTGTGGGAGAAGGCGAGAAAACAGTTAAAACGAACAAAAAAATGAGAAAGAAAAGAGGTTTGATCATGGAATATGGTTTAATTGGAAATCCTTTGGGGCACAGCTATTCAAAGCCCATTCACGAAAGTTTGGCGGATTATACGTATGAGATTCATCCCCTGGAGGAAGAGGAATTTTCACCGTTTATGGAGAAGAAGGAATTCCTGGCGATCAATGTCACCATTCCCTATAAGCAAAAGGTGATCCCTTACCTGGATGAAATGGACGAACACGCCAAAGAGATCAACGCGGTGAATACCATTGTAAACCGGGATGGAACATTAAAAGGCTACAATACGGATTATCTGGGATTTGATTATATGCTGCGCAAGCATGCGATCCAGTTAGAAGGGAAGAAAGTGGTGATCCTTGGCAACGGAGGCGCGGCTCAGGCCATTAAGGCGGTGGTTAACAGCCGTGACGTACGAGAACGTGTGATCGTCGATGTGGTTGCTTCGGATGAATCCATTTCCTATGAAGCGTGTTTGAACAACCATACGGATGCAGAAGTGATCATCAATACCAGCCCGGTGGGGATGTATCCCAACGTGGAAGCGTCGCCTCTGGATCTGACGCCTTTTACAAAGCTTGAGGCTGTGCTGGATGTTATCTATAATCCCATTGAAACCGCGCTGACCGCCCAGGCGAAGTCCATGGGACTTATCGGCGTGACCGGTTTGGAAATGCTCGTAGCCCAGGCACTCTATGCCGTGGAGATCTTTTTGGATGTGGAAATTTCAGAAGAAAAGATCCCTCCCATTTATGAGAAGATAAAGAAAATGTTGGAAAACGGGTGATCTCCCCTGTTTCAACCGTGAAAAACTTGCCATTTATTCCTAAGTATGGTAAAATTCTTAACGGAAAGTCAGGTGGTGAAATGCACTTATACAGCATTGCCAGCGGTAGTAGCGGAAACAGTATCTATGTGGGAGATGGAAAAGAAGAAGGAATCTTAATTGATGCCGGAATCAGTAAGAAGAAAATACTGGAAGGACTGAATAAGGAAAGCATACCGGTTGAGGGAGTAAAGGCGATCTGCCTGACCCATGAACATAGAGATCATGTTCAGGGACTGGGCCCCTTCCTGCGTACATATGGAAGACCGGTTTATGCCACGGAAGGCACCATTGCTGCGATTTTTAGGGAGGAAATGTGCGGAAAGCTGGATCGGGATATGTTCCACGTGATCCGGGAAGATCACCCGGTTCAGATCGGAAGCTTGGAAGTTATGCCCTTTGCCATTTCTCATGATGCGGCGGAACCGGTGTGTTTTACCATATCCGACGGGAAGAAGAAAGTGGCGGTGGCCACGGACATGGGGCGATACTCAGACTACACGTGTAGTCATTTAGAAGACTGTGATGGAGCGCTGGTGGAAGCCAATTACGATGAGAAGATGCTGCAGGTAGGACCCTATCCGTATATGCTAAAGATGCGCATTTTAAGCGAGTTGGGACATTTATCCAATGAAACATCCGGGAATCTGATCCGCCGGCTGATCCATAAGAAGTGTAAAAAGGTCATGCTGGGGCATTTAAGCCTTCAGAACAATTTCCCGGAGCTTGCGTTTGAAACGGTCAAACAGGAGTTGGAACGGGATATGGATGTTTGGAACGAAGGTCATGTGTCCTTACAGGTGGCCCATCGAAAGGAACCGACCGAGGTTCTGGTCGTGTAAGAAAACAGGCAGGGATTTTGAAGATTTTAAAATAAAGGAAGGGTAAGTGAATGAAGAAGACAGTGATTACCGTAGTAGGGAAAGACAGTGTAGGAATTATCGCCAAGGTTTGTACGTATTTATCCGAGAATCAGATCAACATTCTGGACATTTCCCAGACCATTGTGGATGGATTTTTCCATATGATGATGGTGGTGGACGGAGATCAGACGGAGAAGCGATTTACAGAGATTTCCGAGGATCTGGAAAAAATCGGTCAGGAGATCTCTTGTGTGATCCATGTTCAAAGAGAAGAGATTTTTGATATGATGCATCGTTTGTAGGAAGTCGTCAGGATAAAGGAGAGTACCATGATAAATATACACGAAGTGATTGAAACCAACAAAATGATCCAGAAGGAGAATCTGGACGTACGAACCATTACGTTAGGGATCAGTTTGTTGGATGTGATCGATCCGGATGTGGACCGGTTATGCGAAAATATATATCAGAAGATCACCACGGCCGCCAGAGATTTGGTGAAAGTGGGAGATGAGATCAGTATGGAGTATGGGATTCCCATTGTAAATAAGAGGATTTCTGTCACTCCTATTTCATTGATAGGAGGAAGCGCCTGCAAGAGCCCGGAAGATTATGTAAAGATCGCCCAAACATTGGACAAAGCGGCATCGGAGGTAGGCGTGAACTTCATCGGTGGCTACAGCGCGCTGGTTTCCAAGAAAATGACCAAGTCCGACGAGTGGCTCATCCGCTCCATTCCGGAGGCCTTAGCCGCCACGGAACAGATCTGTTCTTCGGTCAATGTAGGTTCCACCAAAACCGGCATTGACATGGAAGCCGTTCGTCTAATGGGACACATCGTAAAGGAAGCCGCGGTAAAATCCGCCATCGCGCCGGCAAAACTGGTGGTATTCTGTAATGCGCCGGACGACAATCCCTTTATGGCCGGAGCCTTTCACGGGGTAACGGAGGGGGATATGGTGATCAACGTAGGCGTCAGTGGTCCCGGTGTGGTCAAGAACGCCATTGGTCAGGTGAAGGATCAAGATTTCAGTGTGGTTTGTGAGACCATTAAGAAAACCGCTTTTCAAATAACACGGGTGGGACAGCTGGTGGCCCATGAGGCGTCGAAACGACTGGGCGTCCCCTTTGGGATCATTGACTTGTCGCTGGCACCAACTCCAGCTGTGGGAGACAGCATCGCGGATATTTTCCACGAATTGGGATTGGAAAAAGCAGGGGCGCCGGGAACCACGGCGGCTCTTGCCATGTTAAATGATCAGGTGAAGAAGGGTGGCGTGATGGCGTCATCGGCAGTTGGCGGATTAAGCGGCGCCTTTATTCCGGTCAGTGAAGACCGGGGCATGATCGATGCCGCGGAGACCGGAGCCCTTAGCTTAGAAAAATTAGAGGCGATGACCTGCGTATGTTCGGTTGGCCTGGATATGATCGCCATTCCCGGTGATACATCGGAGGAAACCATTGCCGGTATCATCGCCGATGAGATGGCCATTGGAATGGTAAACCAGAAAACAACCGCCGTTCGTTTGATCCCGGCTATGGGGAAACAAGTGGGGGATATGGTTGAATTCGGTGGTTTGTTGGGATACGCCCCGGTTATGGCGGTGAATTCCTTTGGCTGTGGGGATTTTGTAAACCGGAAAGGAAGAATTCCCGCACCCATTCATTCCTTTAAAAACTAAGAGACAAATAGGATTTAAGGATAGAGATACAAGGAGGAAACAGACGTGATAGAAGTAATTGATCTTGTCAAGCGGTATGGTGATCGCAATGTGGTGGATCACTTGAATTTTACCGTGGAAAAGGGCCAGATTGTTGGATTCTTAGGACCCAACGGTGCCGGGAAATCGACAACCATGAATATTATCACCGGCTATATTTCCGCAACGGAAGGAACGGTTTTGGTCGATGGTCATGATATTTTTGAAGAGCCGGAGGAGGCCAAAGCCTGCATCGGGTATTTGCCGGAGCAGCCCCCTGTGTACCCGGACATGCGGGTCAGGGAATATTTACAATTCGTAGCGGAATTAAAGAAAGTCTTTCGTCCGGAGATTCCTGCCGCGGTGGGGAAGGTTATGCGGGAGACGAAAATTTCGGATGTGTCGGAGCGTCTGATCAAACATTTGTCCAAGGGATACCGCCAAAGAGTGGGATTGGCCGGGGCTTTGCTGGGTGATCCGGAGATCCTGATCCTGGATGAGCCTACGGTGGGCTTGGATCCGAAGCAGATCATAGAGATCCGTGAGCTGATCATTGCGTTAAGTAAGCAGCATACGATCCTGCTCAGCTCCCATATTATGCAGGAAGTCAATGCGGTTTGTAATCAGATCCTGATCATCAATCAGGGGAAATTAGTGGCGAAGGATACGCCGGAGAACATTCCTCAGCTGATCAAACAGACCAATCAATTAACCATGCAGGTGAAGGGAACCAAAGAGAAGATCAAGAAAGCCTTAAACCGCGTGGATCATATCGAAACGTCCCGGGTAACCGGTGTAACCGGAGGGGAACAAAGCGGTTTATGCAAAGTGGAGATTGTCAGCCAGAAGGAATTTGACTTACGGGAAACGATCTTTTATACCTTTGCCAAGGAAGAACTTCCGATCCTGGAAATGTCACAGGTGGTACCTACCCTGGAAGAAGTGTTCTTAAGCCTGACCGGAGAAGGAACCAAGCAATACGGCGGAAAAATGTCCAAGCAGGAAAGAAAGCAGATGCGGGAGCAGCTGCGCAAACAGATGTTTTCTGTTACGGACGATCAGCCGGAAGGCGTACCGGAGAAAGAATCCTCCGATGAGCCGGAAAAAACTGCCACCGATGTGTCGGCGGAGGAACCCTCCAATGAGCCGGTTGAAGAACCTGCAGAATCATCGGAAGAGAATGGGAAGGAGGCGGAACAATAAATGTTCGCTGTTTATAAAAAAGAATTAAGAACGTATTTTACATCCATGATCGGACCGATCTTTATTGCCTTTTTCCTGGTGCTGGCCGGTTTGTATTTCATGGTTTATAACCTAATGAACGGGTTTACGAATTTTGCCTATGTATATCAGGGGATTGAAATGTTTTTCCTTCTTCTGTTGGTTCCGGTGTTGACCATGCGGATCGTAGCAGAGGAGAAGAGACAGAAAACGGATCAGTTATTATACACGGCGCCGGTATCCATTACGAAGATCATTTTAGGAAAATACTTAGCGTTGATCACCCTCTTTGCCATTGCCATGATGGTTGTCAGCCTCTATCCTTTGATCCTAAACGGATTGGTGAAGGAAGTGGCAACCAACGCGGAAAGCGTGGACTTTGCCATTGCTTACGGCGCCCATCTGGGATTTTTCCTGTTGGGCATGGCGTATATCGCCATTGGATTATTTATCTCTTCCTTAACGGAAAGTCAGGTGATCGCGGCGGTTGTTTCCGGACTCTTTATGATCTTTACTTACTTAATGACCAGCATCGCCAGTCTATTGCCAAGTTCGTATCGCTTCAATGTGGTATTTTTAGCGGTTTTGATCGTGGTATTTTCCGTGGGACTGTATTTTTGGATCCACAATCTGATCCTGTCCGGAATTGTTGGTGTGCTGCTGGAGGGGACTCTTGTGATCGTATTTATGGTTTGTGACACCTCGATCTTTGATAACTTGTTGGGAAAGGTGATCGCCGGTATTTCCATTATTGACCGGTATTCCAATTTCACGTTGGGAATCTTCGATATCAGCGCTTTGATCTATTATTTGAGCGTAACGTTCCTGTTCCTGTTCCTGACCATTCAGAGAATTAAAAAAGTGAGATACAATTAAGGAGGAACGAGAACCATGAAGAGTTTTAAAGATAGTTTTCAAGACAGAAAGTTTCGCATGGGTGGATTCCAGACCCTGGTCATGGTACTGGTGATCGTCATCGTGGTGGTGTTGAACCTGGTTGTCGCTAAGTTAGATATTACCTTTGACCTAAGCAGTGATAAGATTTATTCCATTACCGATGAAACCAGAAACTTAGCCAAGGGCATCAAAGATGAGATCAAGCTGTATTATATGTGTCAGGAAGGGAAGCAAAGTACCCAGATTGAAAAAGTTGTGAAGCAATACGACGGGTTGGGAAACATTAAAGTCATATCCAAAGACCCCATTGTTTATCCCAGTTTTGCCAAGCAATATACCGATGATTCCATTCAGGACAACGATATTATTGTAGTAGATGAAACGAAGAACACCAATAAGATCGTAACAGCTTCGGATATGTTAATTCAGGATGTGGATTATACCACCTATCAAACAACCACAACCCTGGATGCGGAAGGTCAGATCACAGCGGCACTGCAAAGTGTTACGTCGGAAGATAAGACCAAGATCGTGACGGTATCCGGGCATGGAGAAGATGGGTTAGGAAGCGGCGTGCAGGATATTTTCACAAAATCCAACATGGAAACGAAAGAGATCAAAACCGCTTCCGAGGATATTCCGGAGGATTGCGACATTCTCTGGGTCAATGGTCCGAAATACGACATTACGGAGGAGGAATATAAGAAACTCTCCACCTATCTGCAAGAGGGAGGAAAGGCGATCTTATGTACCAACATCCAGGGCAGCAAGATGAAGTGGTATAACAAATTGCTGTCGGATTACGGAACCAAGGTACAAGAGGGATATGTGATCGACCCGAAATTAATGTATTCCAGTCAAATCCCTACCAGCGTGGTTCCTTCCATCTTAAGCAGTGACATTACCCAGGATATCTTCAATGGATCGGCCACGGTGGTGGTTCCCCAGACCAATGGATTTACCACGGAAGAAGACGTGCGAAGCACCTTAACGGTAACGCCCATGTTGGCAACTTCCGATGAGGCGTATGCCAAGACAAATCTGAATGCCAAATCCTATAAGAAAGAAGAAGGGGATGTGGCAGGACCGTTTTACCTGGCAACCATGATGGAAGATACCTATACGGAAAAGACCGAAGGGGAGGGACGGGCAACCCGGATCGTTGCCTACGCAACCCAGACCTTTACCGATGATTCCCTGGTTTCTTCCAACCAGTATGGAAACCGTTCCATGCTGTTAAAGAGCCTGGAGTATTTGTCCGGGGAGAATGCATCCACCCTGGCCATTCCTACCAGAAGTCTGGATCAGCAGCACGTAAGCCTGAATAAGCAAATGATCGTTTTCTATACGGTGCTGTTGGTGGTGATCGTACCCTTAGCCTTTGTGGTCATCGGTTTTGTGATCTGGTTCCGCCGGAGAAAGAACTAAAAGGGACAAAGAAAAACATAGAATCAAGAGGAATGCAACATGAAGAAGAATAAGAAATATGCCTTGCTTTTATTGGCACTTGCTGTGGTTTGCGTTGGATTAACGGCGGCGTATTTTGCCATTCCCCAAAAGGATAAGAAGGAAGCCGGATCCCAGGGGGATACCACAGAAGCCAATCTGAACGTGGCTACGGTGGATACCGATAAGATCGTGGGAGTCAGTATTGAGGGAGGACAGTCGGACGGCGTACATCTAAGCAAGGAGTCCGGCAGCTGGAAATTAAAGGAACACCCTTCCGCCATGATCGAGACGGAATCCGTGGAGAACATGTTCCCGGTCGTTGAGAAGATCGAGGCAATGAACGAACTGGACGGGGGGAACCTTGCGGAATACGGCTTAGATGAACCTGCCCTTTCCGTAGATCTTAACCTGGAGGATGGTTCGACGGTAGCGTTGGATTATGGAAGCGAACTTAGCACCGGCTCCGGGTATTACGTAACCGTACACGATGGAAATAAGAAAAATGACAGCATGGTCTATACCGTGGTTTCCACCATGTATTCCAATTTTGATAAGATGTCTACGGACTTTATTGTCAAAGAGCAGATCTCCGGCATTCAAGCCGATTATATGACCGGGGTTACCATTGTCAAGGATGGAAAGATCTCCTTCCGGGCCAAATCCGTAGACCGGGATAAACGGGTGGATCCCTATACCAACTGGGTGATCGATCAACCCCTGGATCGTCCGTTGGCGGGGTCGGTGACCGATGACTGGAAGACTCTAATGGGATATTTTACCGATGTAACCTTCGACACCCTGGTGGAATACGATTGTACCCGGCTGGGAACATACGGTCTGAAGGATCCGGATACCCGAGTGGACGTTGACTTCATTACCCCTATGGAAGGGTATGAGCTTCATAATCCCATTACCAACGAGGAAGAGGAAGAGGCTGCGTCCCGATCCAGTAACGCCCAGACCATTATGGCCATTGATAAAGTGGCGGAGGAGTATCGGATCCCTCACCATTATACTCTGTTGATCGGAAAGACAGCGCCGGACGGATCTTATTATGTAAGATTTGACGGCTCGGATCAGGTCTATACCATCAATGCCCAGAAGATAGAAGCAATCCTGGATGTGGACTATTACACCTATATGGATCACAGTATTTATTCCATCTTGGCAACGGATCTGGAAGGATACGATGTTGAGATCGCCGGGGAAGATAAGATTCAGGTCACCCGAAAGGATCTTCCCAAGGAAGAAGGAGATACCGTAGATTCCAAGAGTGAGTGGAAGGTGAACGGAGCGGTGGTTCCTGACGATAAGGAGCAGGATTTCCTAACGCCTTACTCCAAGCACTATTTGCTGGAGTTCTCCCAGGTGGCTAAAAAGAAGAAAAAAGAGAATGCGAAGCCGGTTTTGACCATGACGTTCCACCGGAAAGACAAGGACAATGTGATTCGGTATTATCCTTACGACGGAACGAATTTCTACCGGGTGGATAAAGATGGAATGGATTACTTTTTAGTGGACAAACGCTCCATTGACGCGGTGATCGAGGGCATGAAGAAACTGCCGGATCTCGTAAAATAAACCACCGGTCGCAAGGCGTGCGGTTATGGTGCCATGGTACGTGTATCTATGGTACGTGGCAAAAAGCCGCCTGGAAATGTTCACAAAGTTATAAAAGAAAGGAAGAAACGTCGTGATTTTTTATAATACGCTAACGAAGAAGAATGAACCCTTTGTCCCCAACGAGGAAGGGAAGGTTTCCATGTACACCTGTGGTCCTACCGTGTATCATTACGCCCATGTAGGGAATTTACGAACCTACGTGATGGAAGATGTGCTGGTTAGAGCCCTTCGCTACGAGGGATATCAGGTGAAACGGGTGATGAATATTACCGATGTGGGACATTTAACTTCCGATGCGGATACCGGGGAAGATAAAATGTTAAAAGGGGCGAAAAGAGAGCATAAGAGTGTGATGGACATTGCCCATTATTACACCGACGCGTTCCTAAGCGACATGAAGGAATTGGAAATGGAGATGCCCGATGTGATCGAGCCTGCCACCAACTGTATTCCCGAGTTCATCGAAATGATCGAAGATCTCCTGGCCAAGGGATACGCCTATCAAGCCGGTGAGAATATTTATTTTGATACATCGAAATTACAGGAATATTACGCCCTTTCGTCCCAGAAAGAAGAAGAGCTCCAGGTTGGCGTACGAGAAGACGTGGAAGAGGACACCAACAAGCGCAATAAAACCGACTTTGTTCTGTGGTTTACCAAATCCAAGTTTGAGAACCAGGAATTAAAGTGGAAAAGCCCCTGGGGCGTGGGTTACCCCGGCTGGCACATTGAGTGCTCCTGCATCGGGATCAAGCACACCGGGGAACACATGGATATTCACTGCGGCGGCGTAGATAATATTTTCCCTCATCATACCAATGAAATCGCTCAAAGTGAAGCGTTTCTGGGACATAAGTGGTGCAACTACTGGTTCCATGTGAATCATCTGAATACCACCGGCGAGAAGATGAGCAAATCCTCCGGGGAATTCCTTACCCTATCCCTGGTAAAGGAAAAAGGGTATGATCCCATGGTGTACCGTATGTTCTGTCTGCAGTCCCACTATCGCAAGCCTTTGGAATTCTCGTATGAGGCGTTGGATAATGTGAAGGTAGCTTATGAAAAATTGTTAAAAAGAGTTCTAGCCATTAAGAAGGGAACCGGTAGGGTTAATTCTACGTACGTAGAACAAATGAAGGGAGCTTTTCAGGAAAAAGTGGGGAACGATCTGAATACGTCCATGGGAATTACGTTATTATATGATGTATTAAAGAGC
>CALGGT010000007.1 GCA_937915825.1 uncultured Eubacterium sp. | reverse complement strand
GAAGGTGGCATTCGGGATCGGAACCTATATTTCCAATGACACGAAGGTTGAGGCGTTAAATATTGTTATGAAGACGACCTTTTGCAATGGAATGGATGTGGCGAAGATTTCCGATGTGGAAGGCAAGGGAATGTGTAAGAATCCGGATTACGTTCATTATCTGAATCGCTGCATTCGTTGGCGGATGGAACATTCGTAAAGGATCGTTCTTATCTCAGATAACAAAAATCACAAATAGGTAAATATTTTCTTTCTAAATATATCGTTTTGTGGTATAATAAAAGCAGAGAGAGGGATGAGAGCGATGAGTAAGATAAAAGGTGAACCAAGTACAAAAGAACGCGTATGGAGAGTTATGCTGCCGATTATAATGGCCGTTGTTTTGCTGGGGATCATTGGATTTCTAGTATTCGATAAGGGAGAAACCGGAAAAAAATGGATCCAGTTGGACGAAAAGCAGGAAGAAGGAAGCGCCAGAGCCAGCACCCATATCATTAGTTGGGGGGATTTTAAGAAGAATGGAGGCTGTGCGTGGCTGGTTGTCCCGGGCATTGATGTGGATAATCCGGTGGCAATTTCCAATGATGATCGTTATTTATATCAGAGATTTAACGGTGTGTTCTCCTTTGCAGGATCTCTTTATATGAAGGAGAGAGTAGAAGATGGGGATTTTTTAACCGTTGTGTATGGACATGATATGATTTTTGGCAGCATGTTTGGGAAGATCAGTAAATTTAAAGATCCTTCTTTTATGACCGACCATAAAAAGTTTTTCTTCCAAACGGAAGATAAGGTGCGGGTCTATACGATCACCAAATATGTAACCGAGGATGATCGGGATCTGATGACTTTTCTGGAGCAATCGGGAAAGAAAGAATTCTGTAAGCGCTATGGCTTGAACCAGGATGGGGAATACTTATTCCTTTCGGCGGTTAAATACGCAGGTTCCAAGCGCAAGCTTTTGATCGGTACCCTGGAATCCACGGAGACTTTGGGAAGTTTAAGTTAATAGAAAAAGAAAACCTTTACATAGCCCTTTCACGCCCGGCACGTAGTATTTAGATGGAAAATCTATTACAAACGTGTCGGGTATCTTTTTTTTACGGGTGTATGGGAAATCCTCTTTGGTATGGGTGTATGGGAAATCTTCATTGGTATGGGGCTTCGGTGCGGAAGTCCTGGAGTTACCAGGTGTTCACAAAAAGTTCACAAAATTATTAGCACTCACACTTGACGAGTGCTAATAAAAGTGGTATAACATAGTTAGAAGTTAAGAAAAGAACAGCCCGGATGGGAAATCCGGACTCCGCAATGAAAAGGAGGAATGACTTATGTTATATTTACCTGGTTTTTTCGGAGAAAGTTTTGTAAATGATTGGATGGATGATTTTGATTGTGGATTTCCTTATGTAGAAAAGGGTCATAAAGGAGAGAAACCCTTGGCGAAGAACTTGATGAAAACCGATGTGGTAGAAGGGGACACGGCGTATGAAGTGCAGGTAGAAGTTCCCGGATACAACAAAGATGAGATTCAAATTTCTCTTCAAAAGGGTATGCTTGTCATCGAAGCGAAGAAGGAAGTGAATCAGGAGGAAAAGGATGAAACCGGTAAGAAGGTGATCCGAAAGGAACGCTATGTAGGGAATGTTTCCCGCAGCTTCTATGTGGGGAAGAATCTAACCGTGGAGGATATTCAAGCGAAATTGGATCAGGGAATCCTGAAGTTAACGATCCCCAAGAAAGAAAAACAACCGGAAGTTCCGGAAAAAACCCTTGTATCCATTGAGGGATAACCCAAAAGGGCATACGGAGATAACGTTGTCAGAAAAAAGAAAATACCCAATTACCATTGCCTCGGAAATGCCGCTATACGGTTTTCCGAGGTTTTTTTATTATAAACGCCTTTGCTATTCACTTTTATGGGAAAATATGTTATAATATAATTGTTCGCCTGTCCTACCCTTTCGAATAAATGGATGGATTACTATGAGTTTGGATCATGATGGAATTACAGGCAACGAAAAAAGGTATTTTGTTTAACATGAAAGGAGCAATCAAAAATGAAAAAACTCGAAGGAAAAGTAGCGATTATTACTGGAGCAACTGGGGGGATTGGTGCAGCTACGGCAGAAGCTTTCGCACAGGAAGGAGCCAAGGTAGTAGTCGTAGGAACCAATGAAGAACGTGGACAGAAAAGTGTTGAACTTGTCAAAGCAGCTGGAAGTGATGCTTTTTTCCGGAAAACGGATTTAACGCAGGTTGCCAGTTTGCAGGGGCTGATCGATGACACCATCGAACGTTTTGGAAGAATCGATATTCTGGTGAATAACGCAGGCGCCGATGATCCCATTACATGGACGCCGGCCGATGTCACGGAAGAAGAATATGACCGGGTTATGGCAGTCAATGCTAAGATTCCGTTCTTCTTAAGTCAGATGGTAGCGCCTTATATGAAAGAAAATGGCGGCGGAGCCATTGTAAACATTGGTTCCATTGCCAGCACCGGTGCCGGAAGAGGACCGATCGTTTATACGGTATCCAAACACGCGATCCTGGGAATTACCAGGCAACTTGCCTTCTTCTACGGACACGATAACATCCGTGTGAACTGCGTGGAACCGGGATACATTGCAACTCGTATGGTTCAAGAGGCAATGAAGGATGACAGTATTCCTTTTGTTCCCTTGGTAAAGGCAAGTCCGGCAGAACGTGCGGGAGATCCGATGGAAGTTGCAAAAACAATTGTTTTCCTTGCAAGTGAGGATGCAGCATATTTTCATGGCGCGGAGATCTGCCCGGATGGCGGCTTTACGTTGTTGTAGAATTTGAAAGATTCAATACGAGAGATTATTGTACGAGGAATAAGAATTATGAAAGAAATGAAGAAACTTGTATGGTGTGCATTATTGCCCTGTTTGATCGTTGTATTCCTGTGTGGATGCGAAATGAAAGAACAGGTTATCATGGACATTACAAAGGACAAAAAAGTATCTGTTTCTACAGTGGCAGCCATGGATGATGAAATGATCGATCAATTCATCAAAATGCAGCAATCGGACGCCACGGAGTCCTCCGCCTCCGATGAGGAGATCACAGACGAGCAGAGATGGGCTTATCTGGAGTCGGATGCGGATTCTGAAACAGCAAATGCGGAAGAAGGGAAGCCGGAACGTTACGATGATGGCACCCACAAAGGCCTAAAACGCACGAAGGAACCGGTGAAATTAGACGAACTGGTAGCGGAGTCTCCGGATACTCCTCGTGCCAATGTATTTGCGGAAACCCCTGAAATTGAAAAAGCCGGCTTTTTCAAGAAAGGGAAGAATTATGTATCCAACTTGTGCGCGACTTTTGAAGAAGGGGAATTGGATAAGATTAAGCAAAATAGCGACAAGATTTCCATCAAAATGGAATTTGTCGTAACCTTACCAAGCAAGCCCTTGTCTCATAACGCCACCAGTGTGTCGGAAGACGGGAAAACGTTGACGTGGGATTTTAGTACCATGGAAAGTCAAAACATTGATTTTACTTTTAAAGATCCCGGTGCGTTCCCTTGGTTGATCGTCCTTGGTTGCCTGATCATTCTTCTTTTACTCGCAGTGATCATCTTCGCAATCATTCAGTCTTCAAAGAATCGTAAAAAAGAATGGAATGAATCCGGAGAAGGATCGGTCATAGATCAAAGTAGGAACGTAGGTTTCGAGGGAGCCGGAGAAAACCTTGGAAACGTGGATCTTGCAGGAAATGTGCAAGAGGTTGAAGACCAGGTGTCGGAGACGGTGCAGGAGGTCGCAGATCAGGTGTCAGAGAAGGCGCTGGAAACGGAAGATCGGATACCGGGTGAAGACTGGGATCAAGGACAAGATCCGGATTCGGAATAGGAGTCGAAGGTGATATGAAAAAGTATTTTTTATGGACCTTGTTGTGTTTGATGTTAGGCGTTTGGATCGCGCCTAACATCGTTTTTTCTAAAGACAATACAACATCGAGTACAGAAAGCCAATCGAATACGGAAACCCAGGCGAGTGCGGAAACCCAGGCGAGTGCGGGAAACCAGGATAAGGGATCAGGGAGTAAGACGTCGGCTTATTCGTGTTATTTAAAAGAGATTTTAAAGGGGAACATACCGTACAAGGCCAAATTTGATTCTTATGGAATCTATGATTTTGATGGGGATGGTCTGGAGGAACTGATCATCGCCAAAGGGGACGCTTCCAAACTGACCGTGTATCGTTACGAAGACGGGAAAGTTAAGACTTATGCGTCAATGGACGGCAGTGATCCGGTTGGAAAACTTTTCTATGATCGGACGGAGAAAAAACTGTGGGCGTTTGTAGAGGGGGATGGCTCGGCGTATTTGGGATACGAAAAATCGGGAAACACGTGGATCCATACCACGACGTATCGTTCCGGAGATGGAAAGACCTATAAGACAATGGCAAAGAAGATCGAGGCGCAAGATCCCATTGGTCTGGCGTCGAATACCCTGGAAGTTCTTTCCTACAAGCTGCTTTCCAAGGAAGGGAATAAAAAGGGTGTGACCATTTATGTTGCGATGGCTTCCCGTGTAAATCAATTCGTAAAAAAAGGTGGAAAGCTTACCGTAAAATCCAAAGATGCTTTACTTAAGAAAACCTTTACCCTGAAGTCCGTGTCCGTTAAGGGGACAAAGAAAACCAAGCTGCGGAATCTTTCCAAGAAACTGGCAAAGAACTGCACCTTTACCCAAAATGACGTGGAGACGATGGATAAGAAGGTGGCGGGAAAGCAGTCATTTAAGACCATCAAAAAGAATATTCGCCTCGTGAAGAAAGAAGGCGGTGAATTCGGGGTTATGCTGTACGTGGTAAAGAACCGGATCGTGCGGGTCAATATGTGTTTGTCGTGATCGGTGATGGTTGTATTTTTGATGGAGATCGAGAAATTAAGAAAATTAAGGAGTGAAACAGATGAGTTCAGTAAAGGATGCGATTACCAAGAGAAGTTCTACCAGAGGATATGAGAAGGAGCCCCTGACACCGGATGAGATTCGTGCATTGATCGAGGCCGGATTAAAGGCGCCTACTGCCACGAATCGTCAGGAAATTCATTTTACGGTCGTGCCCGGGGATGCGCAGATCCTAACGGAGATTGAAGAGGAGAAGAACCGGATGCGGGAGATCCAGGATGCACCCCATAATTTTTACTATGAGGCGCCGGTGGTGATTCTGATAAGCGCGGAGGAGAGTTTCCGATGGAGTCAGGTGGACGCCGGGATTGCAGTGGAGAATATGGCTCTGATCGCCGAGGAATTAGGGTTGGGGAATTTGATCATCGGATGCATCCACGATGCGATGCATGGCGATAAGAGAAAATATTTTGAGCAGGCTCTTCAGATTCCGGAAGGCTATGAGTTTGAGATCGCTCTGGCCGTGGGACATAAGAAGGTAAGTAAGACCCCTCATGAATATGAAGAGGACAAACAGGTGACGTACCTGTAGGAGGAAAATGGGAAACGACTTCACCGCTGCTGATTGGCGGTACCTTTACGAAAACGCCGGGAATAATCTGTTTATGGCAAAGTGCAAATAGAGAATGGGATGCATGAAAAATTCTCTTAATTTAGCCGATCGGGTTATTGAAAGATAGAAAGTGTCACCAGTGGTGTCACTTTCTAAAATATGGAAGGAGCAAAGAAAAACCACTCTACGTGAACCCACACCCGAATGACCCCGGTCACCATGAAAATCCATCCCAAATAATAGAAGATCGCCTTTAATTTCGGTTCTCTATGACTATAAAAGGCGATTGCGGCGCCCCAACATACAAAGCCTAATAAAAGATTCCAATTGAACCGGTGAAGAAAATAATAAAAAAACCGATCCACCCCGATTGTTAAAATTGCTAACGTTTGATCTGATGACATGTTCTCACCTATACTTCCCTTTTTTTACCGCAACCGATGCAAGAATCCAGAAAATAAAACCTGCAAGAATAAAACTTAGAAAAATACGATCGGTAAATATTTTATTCTTCATGCTGGTTAGAAAGAAAACGTTATGTCCCTGGCTGTTGAAAAGATTGACGATCTCCAATATGCTATCACAACTGGAGATGGCGGTATAGGCAAGAATGAGAGCAATACTAAAGACAGCATTTCCACTGAAACGGGATAGGAAGAAGCCCGCGCCCGTAATAAAGAAAACGACAACGACCATCTCGATCATTAAATCATTGCAATCCAAGCCAAACCCGGAAAGGATCATCCCCAATGGGAGGAGAAATAATAAATTCTCGATGAGCATGAGCAGCGAAAATACGATCCCAAAAGGGTCCTTGTGTACAAACTCATCCAATGGTCCATTCACTTGATCGGCATGAAAGATCGATATACCTACACAGCTGCATAGGGGGACAAAGATAAAACAAAGCTCCCCTGCCAGACTACTGATCTGCTCCGGATCCAGTTTCTTTGTTACTGCCAGTGCAACCGGGAAAATAAGGAAGTATAGGATGATCTTAACGATGAGATCTTTTTGGCATCTTTTTCTCCCAAAAACATATTTACTTAACATATTCATTTTCCTGTCTATTCTGGTGCTCCACATATTGGTTATATACATCCAGATAATGGATGCCTTTCCCCGCATCCGTTGCTTGCTTATCCGCTTCGGCATCCTGTGCCTGATGAAAACAAAGCTTTCCATTGTTGATCAAAAGCATATTATTACATATTTGCTCGGCAAATTCCAGGTCATGAGTGGATAAAAGAACGATGTGGTTTCGTTGAAACGATTCGATGATCTTCCGAAAACGATCCTTTTCTGCAGGGTCTAGTCCAACTGTGGGCTCATCTAAGATTACGATGTCCGGATGATTTAAAAAAGCTTGCGCAATCCCGATTCTTCGGATCATGCCTCCGGAAAGATTCCCGCACTTTTCCTTTTTCAGGTCATAAAGTCCCACTTTCATGAGGACTGCATCAATCTGGCCTTGCATTTCTTTTCTTTTCATATCCTTTACCGAACAAAAGAACTTCATAGATTCCCATACGGTTACATCCTCAAACAAGTCGAATTTTTGTGGTAAATAGCCGATTTTCTGCTTTCTGATTTTATTCTCCGATTCATCCGTTAGGATGATTTCCCCTTTATAATTGGAATAGACATGGGCGATGCAGCGCAGCAATGTGGTCTTTCCGGAACCATTCGGTCCTAACAAGGCATGGACGCCAGAATGGATCTCAAAAGACACATGATCGACCGCTTTCTTCTTTCCAAAACTTTTTTCCAGATCTTTGACTGTTAAACTTAGCTTACTCACTGGGAATCCTCCATTTCTTCTTCTGAATCCGATGACAGATCCTCCGGCTTTTCATAGGGGTACTCACCGGTTTCAAGGTAGTTTCCATACAGATCATCCAGGTCTTCCAACGGACACATAATATGATCGGATGCCACATAATACGTGTTATCTCCGGAAAACCTTGGAATTATAATGGTTTTCCCACGAAGCTCCTCTTTGTATTTAAACGAGTGGATACATTCCAGAGCGTAGTCCTTAACGAGATTTTCACTCATATTATCCATGAGTTGGGAGGAATAGATGATCGTAACATCCTCCACCTTTGTTTCATGAAGAAACTCGCTGGATACGATGCTAACGCCCTCCGTTTCCCCGACGTACCGACCATTTTCTGTTCTTGTAAGATTGGTATGGATTTCGTTTTTGCATTGAAGATTCAGATCATAATCTACTTTGTATCCCATTCCGTCGTAGTTTATGAATTTTCCCATGAAAATGGTTCCATCGGGGAGTCTTTCTCCGTCTTCATCGTCGTACCAGATCTTTCGATACCCGGAAAAGGGAATGTAAGCAAAATACCCCGGCAGAAAGGTTGTCTGTTCATCGGTACAATAGTTTTCGGAATAGCCGGAGTATTTGAACACCAACTCATCCAACGGCTTTGTACTGTGGATACAGATGTGATCACCGGATCGTTCAAAAGGTAAAGGTCTGCCTTCGGATAAAACCCGGGATAGTTCATATCCGTGGTAGAGTGTAAATTTATAATCTTTTCGGGTGTTTTCTTCTAACTGTATTTTTATAGTTGCGCCAAGAGTTCTGCCGATCGTGATAGTTCCCGATATTTTCTTGATCGTAAATCCGGCTTCTTCAACACGATGATCCGCTCCAAGTTCCTTGGAGCGCGGTCCTTGATAGTACTCCTGATCGATTCTTTGAGCGGAACCGAACCAGTCCGTGTAATTGAACCCGTACGGTCTGACGTATAAGCAGGCAAATATAACGGATAAGATCGCGCTTGCGGATGTAAGTGCCACCTTGATCCTTTTGGAATCAACGATCCGTGCACATAGCAAAGAAATTGCCGCAAAAAGGCAGCAAAGCATGCGTTCGTAATCGTAACTTCCGATGGAATACATGTAGTACCCGTCCAAAGAAACATTGTAAAGTCTCGCATTGATACCAAGAATCGAAAGAAGTCTCAAAAGCTTTTCGTGATACAAGAGTAAGTTCGATAAAATCCCCATAAAAAGATGACTAAATCCAAAGTATACAAAAACGATGATAATGATACCTGTTACAGCATCCTTTACCTGGGAAACTAAGATACCCAAAAGAATGGCAAACTCATATACCAAAAACTGGTTGATCCACAGATTGTGAAAAACAATTTTTAACCATGGCCTCAGATCGATCACCTGGGCTTTTTGCAAGGATAGGATGGATATGGCAGTAAAGATAGCTGTTATAACAAAGGCGACGATGGACAGGATCAGGATTCTTGAAAGGTAGTATTTTACCCGTCCGCCCGGATGGCTCTCGACGACTTCCATTGCTCCTTTTCTCTTATCGTTTGAACATTGATAAAAGGTTATACTTAAAAAAAGTAAAAATAGTACCTCAACCTGTGACATGGAAAGGATAAATCCATCCTCTGCGTTGCCAACCATGGTATATTTTGCTACAAAAGAAAAATAGATTCCATACAGAATCAGAAGGATCCAGATCACCGGATCCTTCATCATACGCTTTATCTGAAATGCGAACATGTATGTTTCTCCTCAAAAATACTCCTAAAAAAATGCTTCTCAAAAAAGATTTTCAAAAAAGGTTCTCAAAAAAATGCTAGCGCGCTTTCTAACACGCTAGCAAATTGTGGTTTTTACCTATATTCGGATGCCAGAACGCTTCCGATTGCCGAATCCAATGTGGGGGATGAAAGCATGCATACGATTCATAATTACCTAATCAATTCTTAATTTTATCAAGAATATCTGTTACTTTAGAATCTGCCGTGAATGTTAATTCATCATCATACACAAAATCTTCATACATATATCCTATATCTTGATTTTGTACATACTTTTGACCACTATATATTATACCATCTTGAGTAATAGGAATTAAAGCGGATTGTTTTTCATTAATTTCAGAATCAAGACAAATATTGAATTCACCGTTATCCTTAAGTGCGCACAGTGACGATTTTAATATATCCATCGGGACATCAGTAAGGTAAGAAGCACGAAAATCGAAATTTCCTACTGTAACAGAAACCCATCCTGCTTTTGGTTTATCGAGATTTATATTTATATTTTTACTCATAAAATCTCCTTTGCGCTATTATTTATGACAAGCAAAAAGTCAATATGATTTTTTATGATAAAACTGTTATTGATATTCCCAAGGCATGTTCTATTCTTTTTGATGAATAATATCCGATGTCGGTGCTTTTATTCAAGGATAGAAGTAATCTCCATATTCGATACACCAGCCCCATGCCGATTTATTTGTTTTTGAGTTCCATCTGTTCATCGCATTGTCTTTTCAACCACTTTTTGAGGAAATGCCCCTATTAGAATATATCATATCAGAAACATAATTTCAACCACTTTTTGAGGAAACACGATGTTTATTTTCTCCAAAATAATAGCCGGACAGAAGTGCTATCTATCCGACTATTTGATTGTATCTGGTATTGGTTTTCAACCAGAGGTGTTTCTTTTTCTTATTTGTTCACATATGGCTTTTCAACCACTTTTTGCGGTTAGCCGAAATTTGTCAGCATTTTTCTTCAAGAATTCTAATGCTTGCAGTGGATTATCTTT
>CALGGT010000006.1 GCA_937915825.1 uncultured Eubacterium sp. | reverse complement strand
CTTAGCCTTCTTGTTCCGCCATTCCGCCTCAAATTGCTGAATGTGCGCACTGTCGCGCAGCATGATGTCACAAAGCTCTGCCGTGGCTTTCGTGGCATAGACCTTCCCCCGAAAACCTCTGGCATACAACATCGGCAATAACCCGGTGTGATCAATATGCGCATGGGTCAGAAGCACATAATCCAGATCCTTGGCTTCCACAGGCAGTTCCTGTTTTTCGAAAATATCCTGCCCCTGGTGCATTCCGATGTCAACACAAAGCTTCTTATCGCCGATCTCCAGATAGTGACAACTGCCGGTCACTTCATGATCCGCCCCTAAAAATTCAAGCTTCATACATTCACCATCCCCTCCTTTCAATAGTATATCGCATTGGGGATGAATTTTCAAGTTTTATCCGCCTTAAATACAGAAGTTTTTTCCCCTTTTTCCACCTGACAAATATCGTTGCGATCCATAAACTCCTGCCCATAATTCTCAGGGCTCACTTTGCACTTTTCCCATATTTATGATATAATGAATCTTGTCACTCTATGTACGCAAAAAAAGAAAGGAATTATGATATCTACCATATCATACAGGGAAATCCATATGAATACATCCAACAGTCAAACACCGGAAAAAACCATTGTAGTCGCTTTGGGGCGAAATTCCTTTGGCGAAACCTTTCCGGAGCAAAAGAAGAATGTTTCGAAAGCCGCACAGGCCATTGCCGATCTGGTACAGGAAGATTATCAGATCGTGATCACTCACAGCAACGGTCCACAGATCGGCATGATCCAGACGGCTATGACCGAATTTGCCCGTTTGGACCAAAAATACACCGTAGCTCCTCTTGCTCTATGCAGTGCCATGAGTCAGGGATACATCGGCTACGATCTGCAAAATGCCATTCGCAAAGAATTATTGGATCGAGGTATTTTCAAACCGGTTTCTACCATCATCACACAGGTGAAGGTTGATCCTTTTGATCCGGCTTTTCAAAATCCCACCAAGGTGATCGGACGACGCATGACAAAAGAAGAAGCTCAGGCGGAAGAAGAAAAAGGAAATTTTGTTGTGGAAGAAGACGGGGCTTACCGAAGGATCGTTGCTTCTCCGGCTCCCATGGATATTTATGAGATCGACGCCATTCAGGCTTTGTTAGACGCCGGCCAGATCGTGATCGCTGCCGGTGGCGGCGGAATCCCGGTTTTGGAGCAAAGTACTTCCTTACAAGGTGCCAGCGCCATCATTGAAAAGGACTACACCGCTGCCAAATTGGCTCATATGCTAAATGCTTCCACACTGTTGATCCTAACCGGCAGCACCCCCCTTCAGGCAGATGGCAAGGAGCTCCGCAATGTTACCGTGGAGGAAGCAAAGGAACTTCTGGACGGGGAACATTTCCCTACTTTAACCACGTATCCCAAGATGGAATCCTGCTATCGTTTTGTCTCCACCGGTCCGGAACGAAAAGGAATCATTGCCGATGTCGCGAAGGCCAGAGAAGCTTTAATGGGATATTGCGGCACTTGCATCTCCAACGGAAACGACTCTTTACAATCCCCATGAACTGTGATACAATCGTAAAGATTGAAAGGAGACTGACACAACTATGGAAATGCAAATGCAATTTATTCGAAAACTCCCCTCCCCACAGGAATTAAAAGAACAATTCCCCTTAACCGAGGATGTTAAGAAGATTAAAGAATCCAGAGACAACGAGATCAAACGTATTTTTGAGGGGAAAGATTCCAGATTTTTACTGATCATCGGACCTTGTTCCGCGGATAATGAAGAAGCGGTGTTGGATTACCTCCACCGTCTGGCCAAGGTACAGGAGAACGTGAAAGACACGATCTTAATGATCCCCCGGGTCTATACCAATAAACCCAGAACCATCGGGATCGGCTATAAAGGAATGTTACACCAACCCGATCCGGAAGCGGAAGAAGATATGTTAGGCGGCATCATTGCCATTCGTGAAATGCACACCCGTGTGATCCGGGAAACCGGATTTACCTGTGCGGAAGAAATGCTCTATCCGGATAATCACAGATATTTGTCCGATCTGTTAGCCTATGTGGCCATTGGCGCCCGTTCCGTAGAAGACCAGGGACATCGTATGGTAGCCAGTGGATTGGGCATCCCTGCCGGAATGAAGAATCCTACCAGCGGTGATATTTCCGTGATGATGAATTCCATTGTAGCGGCACAGAACCCGCAGCGATTCCAATATCGTTCCTGGGAAGTTCAGACCACGGGAAATCCTTTGGTTCACGCCATTCTTCGAGGGTATGTGAACAGCTTCGGGCGAAACATCCCCAACTATCACTATGAAGATATTTACCGGGTCTATGAAGCTTATTGTCAACGGGGATTGGAGAATCCTGCCATTATTGTGGATACCAATCATTCCAACTCCAATAAGCAATTTGAGCAGCAGATCCGAATTGCCAAAGACGTGATTCACAGTCGTCATATGTCCGAGGATATTCATAACATTGTAAAAGGGTTAATGATCGAAAGTTATTTAGAAGATGGATGCCAGGAGATCGGCGAAGGTGTCTATGGAAAATCCATTACCGACCCTTGTCTGGGCTGGGATAAAACCGAAAAATTGATCTACGATCTGGCAGATATCTTATAAAATACCGAAAATACCGAATTCCATAAAAAACGGATCCGATGCATAAACGGATCCGTTTTTTTTAATTCCAATACATATCCGGTTTTTCCAAAGATTCACAGGGCGTGATCTCCATTTGCTGTAAGCGGATCCCTTCCTGATTAAACCGTAATTGAATGATCGCGTATTGATTGACAACGTGCACGGTAATGCTCTTTCTTCCAGGGGCGCCGCCGGTACCATTGAACATAACCGCTCCGGCAGGTCCTCCCTGACTGAAGATCGCGATGGGAATCTGAGCCAATTCCACGCCATCCGATTCATAATGGAAGGTCACCCGGTAATCGCTGTGTTCTTTCCTTCCAAAGGCTAATACAATTCTCGCTCCTTGGGAGGTGTCCTGATCCGAAAGATCCACACAGGTTCCCCCTTCCATATCGTGGTAGGGGGCATTTTTTGTATCAAAGCCCGTTAGTCCATCCGGACCATTTACAAATTCTACTTCTTCCAAATCCTTTAAAAACGCAGGCATTTTCATGATCTGTCTGACAATGTTCATGCCGCTGCGCTGCAATTCTCCTCTTGTAAGGGTTCCTTCCTGCAATTCCCGTAGCAGATTGTCGTTGGTGGAATTCTGATCCCCCTGGGGACAAACCATATATAAGTCATTTTGAGCCCGTACCATGGACGCAAAATCATTCTTTTGGCCGGGGAGCTGTCTTTGATCGTTGATAAACGCCCACCAATCGGTCATCACAATCCCCTGAAATCCCCATTCTCCTCTTAAAATACAGGTATTTAACTCATAACGGCCGGCGGTATACGAACCATTCACCCGTCCGTAAGTGGTCATAACCGAATCTCCGCCGCCACGTACTGCGATTTCAAACCCTTTCAGGTAAATTTCCCGCAGGGCACGTTCGGAGATCACCGATTCCAGATGATAGCGGTTTCTCTCCCGGTTGTTCGCCACAAAATGCTTCATGGTACCGGTTACTCCGGCCTCCTGTAGTCCCTGGATCATCGCTCTTCCCATTCGTCCGGTCACAAGCGGATCTTCGGAAAAATATTCAAAATTCCGTCCATTCAAGGGATTCCGGTGAATGTTCATCCCCGGTCCCAACAGATTATCAATGTGACGTACCCGCATTTCCAGCCCCAGGTAATGATATAGCTTCTTCATCCCTTCCACGTCCCAGGTTGACGCTAGCAGCGTACCAATGGGAAGGCTGAAGGCTTCCGTCCCGGAATCGATCCGAAGCCCGGAAGGACCATCGGAGCAGCAAGCAGCCGGCAATCCCTTTTCCTGTAAGAAATCCGAAACTCCTCCATAGGCAGCAGCGGTTCCCATGGTAACCTTCGGACTACCCATGCCTTCTCCTCGCACCAGGCAAACGAATTCCTCGTCCGGAATCTGGGCGATCCATTGTTCCAACGTATTCGTCCCATCTGCCACATCCTGCAGGGAGATCCCCTGATCTCCGGTAAAGGAAATAGAAACCGGAAGGGATTGGTCGCGAAGCTCTCTTTCCTTCTTCTCTCCGGTCGGTACCCATTCTTTTGTCATCTCAAACGCATGGGTTTCCTCATTCGGAACCGGTTTCATTCGTTTAAATTCCTGAAGGGGGGCCAGATGCGAGGAAAGCTTCTGAATCTGTCTTCTTTCACCTTGTTGAAAGGTTCCCAGCATGGTGGTATTCCTTACACTTTCTCCCAACCATACCTGATATTCCCCTTCCTCCAGATAATATCCATATTCCCCGTTTTCCGGATGATCGTCATAGGAGGCGTAGGTATATGGATCGACGGTAAAATGCAGCGTTTCCTCTTCCTGCGGTGCTAGCTCCTTCGTCTTATGAAAGTCCACCAGCACCATCGCAGGTTTCCCTAATTTCCCCTGGGGCGCGCTAAGATAGATCTCCACCACCTGACGACCGGACGCCGCCCCGGTATTGGTCACCTGCACATCAAAGGAAATTTCCCCTTCTTTCTCCGAGAAATTCTTTCCTTTCATCTCAAAGGTCGTATAGGACAACCCGTATCCAAAGGGATACAGGACTTTCTCCTTGGCTACGGTTTCAAAGTAACGATATCCTACATAAATATCTTCTTCATAGATATCCTGATCTCCATCTTCTCCGGTTTCTTTCTGCTCCTTATCAAAGTTTGCCGTGGAGGGGTAATCGGTGATCTCTTTGGCAATGGTATCCGTCAAACGTCCGGACGGGTTTACCTTTCCTGTGATCACGTCTGCCACGGCATCCCCTCCTAACATACCGCCTTGATACACATAAAGCAGCGCGTCTGCCTGCTGAATTTCTTCATATCCCATATGGATCATACCGGCTACGTTAAAAAGAAGGATCATCTTATGAAATCCTTTTCGAACCCCGCGCAGCATCTGCAATTCTTCTTCCGATAGCAGATAGGAACCGGCGGTCACGGAACTGTCCTGATCTTCTCCCGCCGTCCGTCCAATGATCACAATGGCAACATCATTCTTCTTACCATATTCTTTGGCAAAATCTTCCGTAATGGGCATTTCTTCCTGGGACCAGGGGGTCATCGCCCACCCCTTGCCATGATCGTAGGGGTGATCCTGTTCCCACTCTTCATATACCCGGATCAAATCCTCATCCAGCTTTAGATTCTCACAGGCCTTTAATCCATCTAAGATTCCCACTACCTTGGAAACATTGACCATGCCTCCGGATCCGGTTCCGGATTTATAATAATGGCTCTGAATCCTCCCAAATACAGCCACTCTTCCCTTTCGAACGGGAAGGACCTCTTCGTTTTTTAATAATACACATCCCTCGGCAGCCATTTTCCTTGCCTGAGATTCATACGCAAGCCAATCCAGTTTCATCTGATTCCCTCCATATATTTCCAGCAATTCCTACAATTTCCCCCTATTCATTGTACAATAACCATTAAAATAATTCAATAAAGAATCTGTGAAAAATCCGTAACTATCTTTACGAAAAAACAGATCTATGCTAAGATGAAAACAGCAAACAAAAAGGTTGGTAATTTCCATGAAAACATTTAAAAAATGGCTATTCCGTATCATTATGACTCTGTGTATTCTTACATTTTTAGGAAGCGGCGGATACCTGGGCTTTTACTATTTCCAGATGAAAGAAACCCGATCCGAGATCACAGACCTGCAAAAACTAAGAGAAGAAGACGACGCCACACCATCCACCACATCCAAAAAAAAGGTCAAAGACAAAAAGGGGCGGCAGGTTTCTCCCCGCTATCAAAAGCTTTATGAAAAGAACGACGACTTTATTGGCTGGATTCAAGTTAAGGACACGCCCATTAATTATCCGGTCATGCAAACTCCCAAAGAAAACGAATTTTATCTACACCGGAATTTCTATAAAAAATATGACATGAACGGTCTTCCTTTTCTGGACGCCAAATGTGATACCGATGGGGAAAACCAGAATCTTTTTATCTACGGCCACCACATGCGAAGCGGCTTGATCTTCGCTCACCTGTTGGACTTTGCCAAGGCGGATTTTTTCCAAAAACATAAGACCGTTGTATTTGACACCCTGCAAGAAGCCAGGAATTATCAGGTTGTGGCGGCTTTCTATTCCCAGGTGAACCCGCCGGGATCCAAGGAATTCTCCTATTACCACTACGTCGGTAAATTAGACAAAGATCAGTTTTCTACTTACGTAGAACAAGTTAAGAAACGATCTCTCTACAAGACCAGCGTCACTCCTGTCTATGGAGATGAACTGTTAACTCTGGTCACCTGCGCCTATCATACGACCAATGGGCGTTTTGTGGTGGTTTGTTCCCGTACGCCGAAAAACTAAAAAATAGTACACTTTTCCCCCTTCCTATGTTATAATTGTAGGTGTGTGAATTTACACCATTCAAAACAAGAAGGAGGCTGTTATTTACTATGTTACTGAAAATCTTATTACTGATCATTTATTTTGCGGTTTTGATTGGCATCGGTCTTTACTGCAGGAAACACGCCACTGATGTAAACGGCTTTGTATTGGGAGGACGTTCCGTCGGTCCCTGGCTGACCGCGTTTGCCTATGGAACCTCTTATTTTTCCGCAGTCGTATTCGTAGGCTACGCCGGACAATTTGGATGGAAATACGGAATTTCCGCCACCTGGGCCGGCATTGGCAACGCCGTGATCGGTTCTTTACTGGCATGGGTGATCTTAGGAAGAAGAACCCGTATCATGAGTCAGCACTTAGATTCCGCTACCATGCCCCAATTCTTTGGAGAACGTTTCGGAAGCCCTTCCTTAAAGATCGGAGCTTCCGTAATTATTTTCGTATTCCTGGTTCCCTACACCGCATCTCTTTACAACGGATTATCCCGTCTTTTTGAAATGGCCTTCCATATTGATTATGCCTGGTGCATCCTGATCATGGCTGTCTTAACCGCCATCTATGTCATCGCCGGCGGTTATATGGCAACTGCCATCAATGACTTTATCCAGGGAATGATCATGTTGGTAGGAATTGTTATTATCATTTTGGCCGTCATTCAAAGCAAAGGTGGATTTATGGCAGCCATGGACGGATTGGCAAAAGTCAACGATTCCACCGTCTCCAATACGCCGGGAATCTTTGCTTCCTTCTTTGGACCGGATCCCTTAAATCTGTTATTTGTTGTGATCCTAACTTCCTTAGGAACCTGGGGACTTCCTCAAATGGTACAAAAATTCTACGCCATTGACAACGAAGAGTCCATCAAAAAAGGAACCATTATTTCCACCGTCTTTGCTCTGGTAGTATCCGGCGGATGCTATTTCTTAGGTGGTTTTGGTCGACTTTTCTCCGATCAGTTAGACATTGAAGCCAATGGATTTGACTCCATTATCCCTACCATGCTTTCCAACCTTCCCTCCATTCTGATCGCGTTGGTTGTGATCCTGGTATTATCCGCTTCCATGTCCACCCTGTCCTCGTTGGTCATCGCTTCCAGTTCTACGCTGACCATTGACTTTTTAAAGGACAACTTTATTAAAAAAATGAGCGAAAAAAGCCAGGTGCTTTGCATTCGGATTTTAATCCTTGTGTTCATTGCCATTTCTTCCGTTTTGGCTTTGATCCAATATCGCAGCAACATTACCTTTATCGCCCAATTAATGGGGGTTTCCTGGGGAGCCCTGGCCGGAGCGTTCTTAGCGCCGTTCCTATATTCCCTTTATGGAAAATGGGTCACCAAGGCATCTTGCTGGGCATGCTTTATCTTCGGCTCTTTGTTAATGGTTGCCAATATTTTCTTCCGCCCGTATTTCCCGACGATCATCCAATCCCCCATTAACTGCGGTGCGATTGCCATGTTAGCCGGATTTATCATCGTGCCGGTTGTAAGTCTTATCACTCCCAAACCGGATCCGACTTTGGTGGATAATTCTTTTGCATGCTATGAAAAAGAAGTTATGGTAAAACAAAAAACGTCCTTGAAGGATGCGGACTAATGTGAAGTATTTTCTGTAGATTTCGATTCGAATGAATTTTATGATTTAAAAAACTCCGTTGGGGGCAAAAGATCTTTGGGCCTCTACGGAGTTTTTTTTGATATGATTTCCTTTTTCGATTTGTTCTATTCTAGGGTCGCTTTTCAAACGGGATGGTTCCCTTTGGGGCACGCTCTCGCTAAAAAAGCGACCGTAGCAGTACAAAATTCGCGCTACGCGCTCATTAAGTGCTGACGGTCGCCAATGCCCCTTCATGGAACCATCCCGCTCGAAAAGCGGAACTGTACAACAGAATAACAGAACAGCAGAACGACAAACCCATAAAACAACAAAACCATAAAAACAACAAACCAATGAAAACAACAAAACCATAAAGACAACAAAACCATAAAAACAACAAAACTACAGAAACACGGATACAATAAAATTATAGAACCACGGAACTACACAACTTGAGATAGTGGATATATAATGGTGTAAATGTAATAAAACCACCGGATCAACCTTTCGGTAAATTCTACCGTTACTTGGAACGGATCGAAACGTTGCTTTTTCCAGGCTCCTTCCGGATTTGAAATCCAATGTTATTGTTTCGCTCAGATCTGGAGCGGGAACGGAGTCAAGGGGGCATACTTGTCGGTGGAGATTTTCGCCCATCCTTTGGGCGAAAATACAACCGCTTGCCCCTTGACGAAGTGACACGGATTACCCTATCCTGCAAGGGAACAGCACAGCTGTTCCCTCTGCCCCTCCGACGAGGAGCGGGGTTTGGGGCAAAGCCCCAAGAAAAACAAAAGCACCGCCTTTACACGGTGCGAATGTTGTTCTTTTTATAAATGCTTGATCGTTCCCTTTTGTCCTAGTCATCCTCATATTCTTCCAAAAAGCTGTGTTTTACTCCATCCTTCTTATAGCCAAGCACCTGTCCCAGGGACACATTTTCCGTTGCTCTGAAAATATTTTTTTCCACGGCAGGAATGGTTGTTTTCAATTGTTGGATCAATTGTTTTGTCTCCAATCGTTTTGAACTGGTATCTCCGTTTTTTTCCAGATTCTCTGTAAAGTTACAGGCGCAGCGAATAAACTCCAATTGGTTATATTTACTCCAACGGATAATGTCCTTTTCCCGGATGTAATACATCGGGCGGATCAATTCCATTCCTTCAAAATTCAGGCTATGGAGTTTGGGCATCATAGACTGGAATTGTCCGCTGTTTAACATTCCCATGAGCACCGTTTCGATCACATCGTCGAAATGATGTCCCAAAGCAATCTTATTACAGCCAAGTTCCTGTGCCTGATGATACAGATGCCCCCTTCGCATGCGGGCACACAAATAGCAAGGATTCTTATCCACCTGATCTACTGCATGAAAAATATCGGTCTCAAAAATCTGAATGGGAATCCGAAGACGCTTGGCATTTTCTTCGATCTTTTTGCGATTTGCCTTCTGATATCCCGGATCCATCACCAAAAAACTTAATTCAAAAGGGAATTTGTCAATGCGTTTTAATTCCTGAAAAAGAACCGCCATAAGCATGGAATCCTTGCCACCGGAAATACAAACTGCGATGTGATCTCCTTCCCGGATCATTTCATAATTGACCACTGCCTTGGTAAACTGGGAAAAGAGATCCTTTCGAAACGTTTTTTGAATGCTGTGGTGTATCTCTTCCCAAGAATTAACGTTTGACGATTCCATAACGATAAGCCTTTCCTTCCGATCCAATTTGCTGAATCAATCCTAAATGAGTTAATACATTAACACTTCTTCTTGCGTGATCCAGGGGAATATGGCGATCTTCCCCATATTCTTTGGCACTGAATTCCTCAAGCTCCGGCAAAAATATTTGATAATCTTCTAACTCTTTTAACGTTACCACCCCGGTTAATTTCTGAGGAATGTGGTCGTATTTTGTGGCGTGATATTTCTTTCCTTTTCCGAATCCGTCCAAAAGCTTTATCTCCTGGGTTTCCAGCAAAACAAGCCTTACATCCAACCCTGGATGTAACAGGAATTCCTTGATCCCGTACAATTCATACAGAGCATGTTCCACCCCTATGTGTTTCGGGGAAATACGACGTTCCACCTCTTCCCCGGTTTCAGGATCCACCCAGCAGATTTCCTTACGGGTGATCACCGGATAAACCACAGTCACTTGATATTCCTTCAAAAAAACCTCTAACTTCTTTTGCAGACGGTACCACTGTTTCGATTGAATTTCATAGATATGATCGTCCCTTAACACATCCGCTACATAGCCGAGACATTTTACTTCATGACAGGCCGGATCCGGCTCAAAATAATATTTTAACGTGGCATGAACAGCCTTTTCTCCCAGGGTCCCGATTCCCGTCCCATAAAAAGAAGTGTGATAAGAAGATTTCACTGCTTCCATCGCCTCTTTCAAAGAGTTCTCTTCCACAATCAATCATCCTTTCACACCTGTTTCTATTAATAATGCCATAACCATCTACGACTCTCTCCTCCGCCTTTCAATCACGGGTGGATTCTTCTCTGAGAATCCCTCCTTCAATCATGAGTGGATTCTTCTCTGAGAATCCGCCTTTCAAGCGTGGGTGGATTCTTCTCTGAGAATCCGCCTTTCAAGCATGGGTGGATTCCGTCTACTAAGGGCAACTTTTCAAGCGGGGATGGATT
>CALGGT010000005.1 GCA_937915825.1 uncultured Eubacterium sp. | reverse complement strand
TAGTCTCTTCCTTCCATCGCGGCTGTGATCTGGGAAGCTTTATACAAAGCCAAAGCTCCGCGGGTACTGACACCGGCGGAAAGAGAGGAATTGTTGCGGGTGGCTTCCACGATATCCATCACGTAGTTTTTTACGTCCGCAGACACGGTGACCTTTTTGACTTCCGACTTAACGAAAGTTGTCTGCTGGTCCGTAACGACCGGAGAGAGAGTTTCGATGATATCTTTGGATTCCATACGGCCTAACAGGCTCTTTTCGTCCTCGCGATCCGGATATCCCATGGATAATTTCATGAAGAAACGGTCCAGCTGGGCTTCCGGCAAGGGAAAGGTTCCTGCCAGCTCAATGGGATTTTGCGTCGCAATGACAAAAAAGGGAGTGGGCAAACGCATGGTAATGCCATCCACGGTGGCCTGCCCTTCTTCCATGCACTCCAATAAACTGGATTGGGTTCTGGGTGTAGCCCGGTTGATCTCATCCGCCAGTAAAATATGAGCGAACACGCCCCCGGGGCGAAATTCAAATTCCTGATCTTTCGGGTTAAAATAATGTACGCCGGTTACATCCGATGGCAGCAGATCCGGTGTAAACTGAATCCTTCTGCTTTCACCTCCAAAAGATGCCGCCAATCCCTTGGACAGCATCGTCTTGCCCGTTCCCGGCACATCTTCCAATAAAACATGACCGCCGGCTAAAAACGCCGCCAAAATCACTTCCAGCTTATCTCGTTTTCCGATGATCACCTGTTCCAGATTGGAAAGAATCTTTTCACATGTATCCTTCATTTCCGGTTTTCCTTCCCTGTGTCCTACATTTTTACAGGTTCCACTCCCCGATTCTTCTTACATATTCTTCAAAAGATTCACCATCTCCATCGCAGAGAGCGCGGCGTCGTACCCTTTATTTCCAGCTTTGGTCCCGGCCCGTTCAATGGCCTGCTCAATATTTTCCGTGGTAACAATACCGAATAAGGTAGGTACTCCGGTCTCCAGACCAACCGCTGCGATCCCTTTGCTGACCTCATTGCAAACATAATCATAGTGTGAGGTAGATCCACGGATCACGGCACCTAGGCAAATCACAGCATCGTAACGTCCCGATGCTGCCATTTTCTTAGCGACCATGGGGATTTCAAAAGCACCCGGTACCCAGGCAATCTCCACATCGTTTTCTACATCTGTCTCATGTCTTTTTAAGGCATCTTCCGCTCCTCCCACCAGCTTGGATACGATGAATTCATTAAAACGGGATGCGACGATTCCGAATTTATATCCTTTTCCTGTTACATTTCCTTCAATTACCTTCATGTGACTGATCCTCCTTTGTGTAATTGGTCATATGTTGCATTTTTTCCTGCTTGGTCATTAAATATTTATAATCTTCTTCCACCGGTTCGATCTGAATGGGCACACGCTCCTCAATGCATAAGCCATACCCTTCCAAACCGGCGATCTTCTTCGGATTATTAGTCAGTAGTCTTAGTTTCTTCACGCCCAGATCCAACAGGATCTGAGCCCCAATGCCATACTCTCTTAGATCCGGCGCAAAGCCCAGTTTGATGTTGGCCTCCACCGTGTCATACCCCTGTTCCTGTAATTCATAGGCTTTTAATTTATTGATCAATCCGATCCCCCGGCCTTCCTGGCGCATGTAAAGCAACACGCCGCGACCTTCCTTTGCGATCCTCTTCATCGCCGCATCCAGCTGCTCGCCGCAATCGCACCGTCGGGAACCGAATACATCCCCGGTCAGACATTCGGAATGAACGCGACAAAGCACCGGCTTTCCATCGGTGACGTCTCCCATCGTAAGGGCCACATGATGCTCTCCATTTAACTGGTTCACATATCCATGGATCTGAAAGTTTCCATAGCGGGTTGGAAGATTCGCCTCCGACTTCTTATCCACGAGAAGATCGGTTTTTAGCCGCTCTGCGATCAATTCCGCGATGGTGATCACCGTCAGTTTTTCTTCCTGGGCAAATGCCAGAAGCTCAGGCGTGCGCATCATATCTCCATCCTCTCGGACACGGTGCCATGATATTTAAGAAAGCCGGTCCGG
>CALGGT010000004.1 GCA_937915825.1 uncultured Eubacterium sp. | reverse complement strand
ACATCATTTTTCAACATTCCCATATTATGACATTTATAGTCATGATCTAATGGAAGGATATTAACATAAATATCAAGAATAATATGTTTTGCACATTTATTTTTAATATCATGGCAATGATTCATAACTTTATTTTTCCAATCAAAATATTCTTTGGGGTACGCAATTCATTTGTAACTGTTTTTTGTTTCATCATTTCAGTCAACTCCCTACGTTTACCAATCACATAAACACAGACTTTACTTTCTTAGATTCACCACTCTGCTTAAAAATAAACTCGTCTATAATAACTCGTTTCTTTTCGTCAATGAGAATTATTGATACGTAATCAGTGATGATAATATTACCATATTGACGCGATATTTTATAAAAAGATTCATAGAAACTATGGAAATGCGAAAAAAATGTATGTACAATTGGAATCAAGGATACAAAATATTAGCGTCACCGCGGCCCCGGGCCAAGGTGGGAAAGTGAGGTATGAATGATGAAATTAAGGAGATATCTGGCAGGATTTATGGCAGTCCTGATGGCAGGATCACTTACGTTTGGTTCCGTGCAGACCGATGCCAGGACCAAGAAACCGAGACTCGCAAGTAAGAAGATCACGGTGGAAAAAGGAAAGAAAAAGAAAGTCAAAGTGAAGCGTGCAAAATTGGTAAAAAAATTAAAGATCAAAATGACCAAAAAAGCAAAAAAGATCGTGAAAGTAACGGTCAAAAAGAAAAAAAGACTGGTCATAAAGGGCTTAAACAAGGGAAAAACATCCATAAAGGTAAAGATAATTACGGCAAAGAAATCTTACCATACCAAACTTAAAATCTATGTTGTAAATCCGGATCCGAACGGAGTTCAAACTACGGATCAGGGGATGGAAACGACCTTGCCGACAGGAGTTGAGAATGCAACGGCTAAGCCACAGACCACCGATCAGGGGGATAAAAGCGCTTCCGCTGCTACGCAGACACCGGGCGTTACCAACGTCCCTTTTGTAACAAACGAGCCGGCAGGGACGAAGAACCCTCTCGCGACGAATGAGCCGGAAGCAGCGGAAGCTACGGAGAATCCCGTTACTACAGAAAACCCGGAAGTGACGGAAGCAACGAAGAACCCTTCTGCGACAGATAAGCCGACGGTTGCGGAAGCTACGAAGAATCCCCTCGCTACAGAAGGACCGGAAGTGACGGTGGCCCCCATCGCTACAGAAGAACCGGAAGGAACGAAGGATCCTCTTATTACCCAGGCACCGGCGGGAACGGAGAATCCTCTTGCAACAAAGGCACCGGTGGTTGCCGACCCTACCGCCGATCCTGTAAAAGCAGATTGCGTGGATGCGAATATTACCTCGGACATGGGTGGCGTAACAACGGAATACTCGGAGTCCCAGGGCAAAATGGTACTCACCGAGATTCATACAGGTGACTGGACAAAGGTGAGCGGTGTGGACTTTGAAGATGGAGCGGATGCCGTTGATATCCGCCTGTGCAGTGAAGATGAAAAGGGAAGTGTGGAAATATACACCGATGGATTGCCGGGAGAGGAGAATGCTTCGATGATCGCATCCGTACCTTTGATCAATACAGGCGGTAACGATACGTACGAAAAATCCTCTGCAGCACTGACCGGATCGGTAAGCGGGATTCATGATCTTTATTTTGTATTCCGAGGCAAGGGCTATCAGATCGCAGACTGGGGCTTTTATCAAAGCGCAGAGTTGACCTTGGAACAGAACCATACATCCTTAAAGTTAATGGATTACAGCGAAGAGAATACAGAAGAAACTACCGGGGAATATGGGGAAGAGAACGCAGAAGAGCTGGACCTCTCTCTTTTTAACATTCAGCAGGAAAGCGGTGGAAGACCTGTTTATGATGAAACGACGAAGACATTATCAGCCGTAAATGTAGAGCAGTACATTCTCGAACTCCCTCGAGAATTAAACAGCGGTGAAAGCGCAAAATTTATTATCAAAGGCGTTAATAATGGAACCAAAGGCTTTCGTTTTTGGCTTTCCGACACGAGTTTTTCCAATAACTCAGAGAATATTAAAACAACGGATCTGGAGGATTTTGGACCGGGTGAATTTACCATCGAGTCAGAGCTAACCTCGAATGCAGCATCCGATCAACTGCTTATTAAAGGAATCAGCTATGGTACCTTTATTGATGATGTGACCATCTCGTCGATCAAAGTTATTTACAGCACGGAGGCACCGGAGGTAAGAGAGCCTAAGAACCCGTTCCAGCCGGAGACCGAGCAGGAATATGATGCGGAAACGATTACTCTTTCAAAAAGCGTAAGGGAGCAGCTTTTAGGCAATAAAACCGGCCGTGTTGACAGCCTTCTGGTAGGGTGGAGATTTATAGCGGATCCAACAACCATCGAATACGACGGCAGACTTTATGTTTATGGGACAACCGATGAGATCGAATTTGATGCAAAAGCAAACGTAGTTGAGAATAAATACAACAACCATAGCCTATCGTGTATATCCACCACCGACATGGTGAACTGGAAAGACGAGGGAGAGATCGACGTTCATCAAATAACGGATTATAAAGCACACGCATGGGCGCCGACAATTATTTCCAAGGAAATAGATGGAACAGATAAGTTTTTTATCTACTACACCACCGGCGGTGACGGGATCGCGGTATTAGAGGCGGATTCCCCCACAGGTCCCTGGACCGACCCCATCGGCAAAAGGCTGATCGACCGGAAAACGCCTACCTGTTCGGAACAGGAAGTGCCGTGGCTCTTCGACCCGGGAGCGTTCGTAGATGACGACGGAAAAGCGTACATTTATTTTGGAGGCGGCAGCGCGGGAACTTCATCCGGACGTGTATGCGAGTTAGGGGATGACATGATCAGCTTAAAGCTGGACACGATGAAAGAACTGGATCCCAGCTATTATTTTGAAGACAATGAGATCAATAAATTCGGTGATACGTATTATTATTCCTATTGTACAAACTGGAAATCCGATCAAAATCTGGAAGATTATCCGTGGGTCGGTCAGGCGGTTATAGCCTATTATACGGCGGACAATCCGTTTATGGAAAATGCCGAGTTCGGCGGCATGGTATTTCCCAACAAGGGTACATCCCTTTATGGCAATACCTATAATAATCACCACCATATGTTTACGTTCAAAGGCGAGACGTATATTGCTTATCATTCGACCTATCTGGAGGGGGCCTTGTACGGAACAAAGAAAGGTTACAGATGTCTTCATATCGATAAGCTGAATCTGGATGAAGCAAGTGGAGATCTTTCGGCGGAGTGGACCTATGAGGGGGCACACCTGGAGCCGTATATAAATGGGATCGTAGAAAAATAATACGAAGGATTCATGATCCATCGGATGTGAGAAAAGAATAAAAGAATATAAAAAGAAAAAGGAGCTGTCCATTCGCGATCCTTGATCGTTCATGGGGCAGCTCCTTTTGAATATTTATAGGCGGTTCCTTTTTAATCGGGTTCCGCGTTTCGATAATATGCCTCAATGCCGGATCTCGCGGCTACATAGAATTTCTTCAGCTGTGGATCAAAGTGTTTTCCCATACTTTCCATCATGATCCGATCCGCTTCCTCAAAGGACATACGCTCTTTATAGACCCGCTTGCTGACCAGGGCGTCATAGACATCTGCGATGGCCATAATACGTGCTTCCATGGGGATATCATTTCCGGAGAGACCCTCCGGGTATCCGGAACCGTCCATTCTTTCATGGTGATAATGGGCAACATTCTCGGCAAGAACTTTGAACCCCGTATCCTCTGTTTCCCTTAGAATGGAGTGAAGGACTTTGGCCCCCTCCGGAGCATGCGTCTTCATCTTTTCAAACTCTTCATCTGTAAAACGACCCGGCTTTTTCAGAATCGCGTCATCGACCGCGATCTTTCCAATGTCGTGAAGAGGGGCGGCCTTGATGATATTTCGCCGGAATACTTCCGTAATATGGTGTTCTTCGGTAAAGCTTTGGTCTTTCATGATCTCTTCCATCAGGATCTCTACCACATCGCTGGTCCGAACAATATGACCGCCGGTGGAATTGTCCCTGCTTTCAACCATCTTGGCCATACTTCGGATCAGGTTGTTATGCATCTTGACAATATCTGCAGTTTTGATCCGGACTTCCTGCTCCAGACGCTGATTATAATGATCCAGAAGTTCAATATATTCCTGGTTTTTCGTGTCATCGGTTATGACAAATTGATAGCCGATCTTATCCGCATTGTGATACAGATAATTAATATCGATCAGATAGATGTATCTTCGGCTCTTATAATAGAACTTGTCGTTGGACGGATCTTCATTGAACGTATTGATCCAGGGAATAAAAAGGTCTGAAAGCTCTTCATTTTCAGATAGAGATTTATCCACATTCAGATCCAGCAGTGGTTGAAAGACCGCTCTTGCGGCACGGTTGCTTCCCAGATAGGTGAGATCGAAGGTAAATGCGATAAAGCCGGTGGAGCCGTTTTCCGCCAGGGAATCTACTGCCGTATCTTCGATATCATAGATACAGGCATAGTGGGCGATGATCAGATATACGATCTGGGCTGCCACATACGCGACGGGGACAAGCTCGAATGTATTGGTAATAAATTTTTCCCCAAAGTAGCAGATAAGGGTGAGCAACTCCGGGATGAACAGAAGCCAGATGATCCGCCTTGATACCTGAGTCTTAACATTATAACTGTATAGGATGGCGGCAATGCCCATAAAAAGGTAGAGCAGTTCCATAACATAGAAGACTGTGTGAAAGGGTCCATAGGTTTTATGAAAAACCACAAAACCGTTTTCAAAAGACAGGGAAATCGATTGATAGAACAACCCGTTATGTCCGATGGTAAGAACGGCCATATAAACCGATGCGCTTGCCATAACCATAGCCATTTTAAACCATTTGGGAATGGTTAACTGACACATGCCAAAGATATAAAATGTAATAAAAAGGATGAGGAGACATCCGCCCAGGTATATGATCTTAATGGCTAAGATAGCCTCGGCAACTGTTTTTGTCTGGGCCTGAAAGACGTAGCCGAGATTCACAATGGGAATGATCGTAAAGATAAGCGAAAAATTCACATTGAAATGCTTGTGATACATGTACAAATAAATACACGAAAGTGCCACAGATATTAAAAATATTACATAATAGTACGAAATGATAGCTTGCATGTTACTCCTTTACAAGGTACGAAGTGTTTCTCTTCCAGGAGACACACTTTGCAGTGGGAATGGGCTTAATCATTGGATCCGTTGATCTGAACCTTTCCCAGGTCCGTCGTTGCCTTCACGCTTCCGATGGTACCGTTCAGTTTGATGTTTCCCAAATTCGAATCAATCTTACCATCCTCGAGGCTGCATTCATTCCCGGTTACATTTCCGGCGTCCATATCAAAATCTACATTCTTGATATGAACACGGATCAGGTCAAGATTTCCTGCGTCCAGATCTGCTTTACATGTATCCATCTCTCCATCTGTAAGTGTTACATTTCCAGCGTCTGTATCCAGGGATAGATTGGTGGCATGGAGGTTATTCAGGACAATATTTCCGGCATCCTCATTGATGTGGAAATTGTCCCCGTTGATCTCATTCAGGGAGATATTACCGGCATCGAGAGCCACCTTTACGTCGGTAAGTTCCGTACCTCCGGGAAGAACGATCTTCACAGAATTTTCAGATCCCTTTTGAGAAAGAAGAGACAGATCAAATCGGTTGTTGCTATGGTTCTTTACAGTAAGCGTTCCATCCTGAACCTGGATCGTAGGCACAGCGGACTTGGGAAGGTTGTAGCTTACATAAGCCCGATCTCCATATTCAACGGAAATATCCGCTGCATCCAGATCAATATTCAGGGAGGAAATGCTTTCGTTCAGTTCTTTCGTTTCCGCAACAAGCTCTTTGCTATAAGAAAATCCACCTCTTCCCAGATGAATATATAGACCTGCACACACAGCTAGTACTGTGACAATCGAAAGAATTATAATAAATATTTTTGCTTGTTTTGTCATAATATATTATTCCTCACTTTCCAGACATTGAATTTCCACAGCTTTATGAAGTACGCCTGCGATCACCCAGATCACCCAGGTAATGTGCCAGCTAAAGGTGAGAAAACTGAGGATCAGATAGAGGCACGTTACGGTAGGCCAGTATAATAACAGAACGGATTCTGCGGTCTTATTCTTATATCTTTTGGGAATGTTTGGATGATCGTTATAAATCTTTGAAGAAGATCCCAGTTCTAACAGCTTCTTAAAGCCTGCGCTGATTCCATTTCCATAAACGATTAAGAATACGCCAACGCCCACGATCGGGAACATAAGGGCGGGGCCTAAATTTTCATAGGAGTGTTCAAAGAGGAGACAGGGCAGCCAGCATAGGATACACAAAATAATTCCCAGTGTTATATAGAGAGCTTTTTTCGGTTCAAAACGCTGTTCTTTATTCTTGATATAGGAGGCGGTTCCCATATCGGTCTTGCAAGGCTCATTCTTAAGGAATTGCCAGGAACTCATAAAGAAGCCGCTGTATACGATGCACCCTACACCCAGAGCGATTGCGAGAAACATAAGAGCAATGCCTGGAATATCATCCATTATGTTGTCAAAAAGGACTGGCATACTTACGGACGTGATACATAGAAATATTCCTAGAGATCTTACAAATGAAAATTTGGTCCGATCCGCGATATAGCTGTCAACCTCTTCTTGTTTTATGTATCTTACGTTCGCTTCTTCTTCGGTAAGATTTTTGATCTCTTCTGTCAGCCCCAGGTCGTCTGCCAGCTCATCCAGATTTCCAAATTCCGAAATCACGGTACCGATGGCGGCATTCTCACTGACGCCCTCCTCCAGAAGCTCGTTGTATTTATCCTCCATCATCTGGAGAAGCTCACGTCTGGCTTTTCTGACTTCTAATGTATTGGGCAGACTTGCAAACATTGAATCCAAATAATTCGTAATTGTTTCCATCTTATGATAATCCTCCCTGATCTGTAAATTGTTCTACTACTTCTTTTGTGAGATTCCATTCTTCACATTTTGCCTTATAATATTCGGTTCCTTTTTCTGTGATCCGATAGTAGGTTCTTTTTTTGGAATGTGAATCCGAAGCTGTGTCTGAGACGAATGATTCGATGTATCCATTCTTCTCCATACGGGTGAATGCCGAATATAGAGTGGTTTCCTTGATGATGTACTTCTCCTTGGAAATACTGCGGATCTGCTTGGAGATGTTGTAACCATAGGAAGGTCCTCGTAGAAGAATACATAGGATCATGGTGTCGTTGTAGCCGCGGATCACATCGCTGCTTATTTGTGACATTTGATTCCTCCTAGTTGTTGTTGGCTTGTTATATACCGTAATGAATATACTACGTTTAACATACTACGCTTGGCGTACTACGTGTGACGTAGTACGGCTGATGAAGTAAGTATACTACGATAGACGTAAGATGTCAAGAGGAAATTTAAAAAGACCTCTTGTAATAAATGGTAAGAATTGATTTATTACTCTTACCATTACTACAACAGAGGTCTGAAAATCAAATAATTCGATCAACTATATGTTCATTACATAAACAACGAGGCTACATGATATACGATACAGGATAAGATCAGGGCATTGCCAATGTAAAATAGTCCAATCCGTGCCGTCCACTTCAGCGAGTGGGATTCTTTATAAGTCGTAGACAGTGCCATCAGGCAGGGAACATTGAAGGTGGTTGCAAATAGGAATGCAAGTGCCTCAGCCGGAGAGATGACAGATGCCATGGTGGAACCAAGTGCGGATGGATCAGCCGTTGCTGTCTTTGCCAAGAAGGTTGCTTCCATAAGAGATCGATTCCCCATAATGGTGGCGTTCAGCGTACCCAGGACGGCTTCTTTTGCAAAGGCACCACTGACAAATGCCAGAAATGTCCGCCATCCCATGCCAAAGAATCGTGTAACCGGTTCGATCAAAGTACCCAAACGGTAAAGCAGACTGTGGTCAATATTGCCGTCCTTACTGAAAGAGAGTACATAGAACAGAATGGATACCAGTGTAACGGTTCCGAAGGCCCGTTTAAAAATATCCCATGCCTTTAAGAATGCTTCCTTCAGGATGTGCTTCCAGTGTGCCTTGTGATAGGGAGGAAGTTCCATGATCATGCCGCCTTGTTTCTCTTTGGGAGCGAGTTTATTGCGGAATACCTTGGAAACAAGAAGCATCGTAATGACTACATAGGCAAGGACTCCAACGCAGACCAAAAGAGTTTGCCACCAGGAGAAAAACATTCCTGAAATAACCGGAATAATAGACCAAAGGGATCCGCAGGGGATCGCCCAGACAATCGCCATGGTAAGCACCCGCTGTCCCCAGTTATCCATAACTCTGGTGCCGCATGCGCCTCCGATGGTGCAGCCACAGCTCATGAGCATCGGACAGATCGCTTTCCCCTGCAAGCCCAGGATGGAAAGAGGTCCGTCAAATTGGTAGGCGGCACGGGCGATAAATCCGGTCTCTTCCAGAAATCCGAACACGATATTTACGCCAAATACAAAGCTCGCCATGGAAATGATAAAGAACAATACATTCGGGAGCATCGTACTGAATATGGAAGTGATCCACGGGTGAACATGCCAGCTGGATAGGACATGATCAACCGGATCATGCAACAGGCGAGGGATCATTTGCCCGATTCCCATAAACGGTGCCATAATAAGCATGGCGACCAGGAATGCAAGGAGAACCACAACGAGGCAGATCACTTTCCCCAGGATCGGTCTTGTCATGAGACGGTCGAGTCGGGACATTTGATAGAAGGAATCTCCGGACGTGGTTACATCGGCAAGCAAGGTGTGGACCCAATCAAATTTCGCCTGGCTGTCCGCTTTGATGGTACCTTGTTTCTCAGGCGCCGCGGTAGCCAGCTTATGGGGTGTCTTTAATTCATCTGCAATCAGCTTTTTTAATTTTACATAGTCTTTTGTATCCGTTGCGTTGAAAGGGAGAACCGGGATGCCCAGTTTTTGGGCAAGTGCGTCTGCGTCAATGGTTTTTCCCATTTCCTCTGCTACGTCCATCATATTGAGAACCAGGATCGCCGGCTGGTCAAGACTCGCGAACTCTGCCAGCATAAACATGCTGCGTTCCAGCTGAGAGGCATCCACCAGAACCACCGTCAGGTCGCTCTGTCCCGATTGGATAAAGTCGGTGGTGATCACCTCTTCATCGGAATTCCCGGAAAGACCGTAGCTTCCGGGAAGATCGGTGACGCTATAGTCGGTGCCGTCATACGTATAGGTTCCCTCATTTTTTTCGACGGTTTTGCCGGCCCAGTTGCCCACATGCTGCCTTGCACCGGTCAGGTTATTATAGATGGTGGACTTACCGGAGTTTGGTTGTCCTAAAAGCGCAATACGATTCATGACAGTTTCACCTCGATTCTTTCCGCGTCTTCCCGGTTCAGGGAGATCAAGGTTTC
>CALGGT010000003.1 GCA_937915825.1 uncultured Eubacterium sp. | reverse complement strand
GGGGGCCTTTCTTTCTATATCTGACGATAGGACGAAAGGAAAGCCTTCAGGCATTCAACCGCTTCCTGCAGCACGTTGATCCGTGGCAGATATACAATGCGGAAGTGATCCGGACTGGGCCAGTTAAAGCCTTTCCCATGCACGATGAGAAGATGCTTTTCGCGGAGCAGATCAAGGGCAAACTGTTCATCATCCTGAATATGGAAGCGCTTGATATCCAGCTTGGGAAACATATAGAAGGCTGCTTTCGGCTTAACGGCGGACAGCCCGGGAATATCATTGATTGCTTTATAAATGTATTCCGCCTGCTCATAGACCCTTCCGCCGGGAAGCAATAATTCATCCGGCTTATGCCGCATTTTCAAGGCCGGCGCGATCACATACTGGGCCGGGACATTGGCGCACAAACGCATGGAAGACAACATATTAATGCCTTCGATGTATCCCTTCCCCCGGGATAAATCCCCGGACAGGATCATCCAGCCTGAACGAAATCCCGCGATACGGTGAGATTTGGACAATCCGTTAAAGGTTACGCAGAATAGATCCTCCGCCAAAGAGGCAATGGATATATGTTCCTTCCCATCCATCACCAACCGGTCATAGATCTCATCCGCAAACAAAATCAATTCGTGTTTTCTGGCTAATTCCACGATCTGCTCCAGCACGTTTTTGGGATACAAAGCACCGGTGGGATTGTTGGGGTTGATCACGACGATTCCCTTGGTCTTAGGGGTGATCTTCCGCTCCATATCCTCCATATCCGGGTACCAGTGATCGTTCTCATCGCATCGATAATGAACCGGATTCCCGCCGGCAAGCTTGGCCGCCGCCGTCCACAACGGATAATCCGGGGAAGGGATCAGGATCTCATCCCCGTCGTTTAACAATCCCTGCATGGCAATGGTGATCAGCTCGCTCACGCCGTTGCCCAAATAAATCTGATCCAGATCCACATGGGGAAGCTTCTTTTCTTTGTGATAATTTAAAATCTCTTCTCTGGCTTCCAGAATTCCTTTGGAATCGCTGTATCCCTGACTGAGCGGATCTTGCAGCGCCACGCGCATGGCCTCTAAGATCTCATCCGGCGCCGTAAAACCAAAGGGAGCAGGATTGCCGATATTTAACCGGAGAATGGACATCCCTTCTTTGATCATCTGATTGGCTTCATCCAATACCGGTCCTCTTACATCGTAGCAAACGCCATGAAGTTTTTCTGATTTTTCATATGTTCTCATTATTCATCCCTCATTTTCTTTTTATCATTTTTGATTAAATATCCCAGGATCACAGGCAGCATGAACATGGAGACGATCCCCAGGATTACGTATACAATCTTTCCGTAAGGAATTTTTACCAGATAAACGATCAAATAGTTATTGAAATTATAGAAGAGGTGGAAACTGTAACTTCCCAGCCATCCTCCGTTGTATTCATAAATATACCCGATCAGGACTCCGCATAAAAAGGCATATACCCCCTGCACCGCATTTCCGTGAAAGACCCCGAAGCACACCCCTGAGATACAGGCAGAAACCCATACGCTCCAGCCATCCCGCAAAAGATCAAAGCAAAACACCCGAAAACACATTTCTTCAAACAGCGGCGCGATGACTACGATCACCACAAGTTCTACCAGAAACGGAAGTTTGTCACAATGAACACTTTGGATACTACTCTCGTAGTCTTGATAGGCAACCGGAAAAAAATGATGGACCAAACCCAGGAAAATGCCCGTATATATCTGAGCGCTGATCGCCAAAAGAAACATCCTTCCCAAATTCTTTCTCACCAGGTTCGGCTGGGTGGGATGCTCCCTTTTTCGGAAGATCACATACAAAAGATAAAGAAGAAAAAACCCGATCAGATCCACGCATCCGCTGAGTACGATCAAACGGTCATTTCCCTGCAGGGCGCTCATAAACGGCAACAAAACTCCTGCCAAATACCCCATTAACGTCCAGATAAAAACAGGAACGAGTACGCCCAAAACCGTTACGCCAATTTTCCTCGCCATATATCTTACCTCGAAGGGACTGCCCCATACACGGCAGCCCCTTCGTTTTCATCCTTTCCGGATCACCTTCTAAATCTCTTTTCCATTGGTTTTCCATCTGATCTCCACATGGGTTCTACTTTTGTTTTAGATAATCCTGATAAAACGCAATGGCTTCTTCTGTGGCCTGTAGCCCGGGTGCTCCCTTGGTATTCCTTCGTTCCACACAATGCTGCATGGAGATGGCATCGTAAATATCCTCCTCAAACACCGGGGATATTTTCTTATATTCGTCCAGACTGAGATCATCCAAGGGAATTTTCTTTTCAATACAGGTCAATACCAATTGCCCTACGATCCCATGGGCGTCACGGAAAGGAACCCCTTTATTTACCAGGTAGTCTGCCGCATCCGTAGCATTGGTAAATCCATGTTTGGCGCTTTCTGCCATTTTCTCCGGTCGGAAACTAATGGTGGAGATCATTCCCTCAAAAAGAACCAGACAGCTCTTTGTGGTATAAATCGCATCGAAGGCTCCTTCCTTGTCCTCCTGCATATCTTTATTATAAGCCAAAGGAAGGGCTTTCATCGTGGTGAACAGAGCCATTAAATGGCCATAGACACGACCGCTTTTCCCCCGGATCAACTCAGCGATGTCCGGGTTCTTCTTCTGAGGCATGATGCTGGAACCTGTAGAATAGGAATCGTCCATCTCCACGAATTGATATTCATTGGAATTCCAAAGGATCAATTCCTCACAAAATCGGCTTAAGTGCATCATGATCAAAGACAACGCATTTAAAAATTCGATCAGATAATCCCGATCGCTAACCGAATCCATACTGTTTCTGGTTGCGCCGTCAAACTCCAATAAAGATGCCGTATATTCCCGATCCAGAGGATAGGTGGTTCCCGCCAGGGCACCGGATCCTAAAGGACATAGATTCAATCGTTTATAAATATCTTTACATCGTTCACGGTCCCGAATGAACATTTCCACATACGCTCCCACGTGATGAGCCAGGGTCGTGGGCTGTGCCTTCTGTAAATGGGTAAATCCAGGAAGATAAGTTTCCTTATTTTCTTCCATGATCCGAACCAGACTTTTGATCAGCTTATGCAGCAATTCGTCGGTGGCATTTACCTCATCCCGAATGTATAATTTCATATCCAGGGCCACCTGATCGTTCCGGCTGCGTCCGGTGTGAAGCTTCTTTCCTACCTCGCCTACCCGGTCGATCAAATGACTCTCCACATAACTGTGAATATCTTCCAGATCCTCGTCAAAGGTTAAAACGCCGGTCTCCAGATCTTGTTCCAGATCGGTTAATCCCTGTAGGATCGTGTCCCGTTCTTCTTCCGTTAAAATATGCTGCTTGGCAAGCATGGTCACATGCGCCTTGCTTCCTCGGATATCCTGATGATAAAATGTTTGATCAAAGGACAACGATTCATTAAATTCCTGTACCAGTTCGTTGGTTTCCTTGGTAAAGCGTCCGCCCCAAAGTTTCATGCAAAGTCACTCCTTGTTCTGTATTTTTCAATATTCCGGGATACATGTTCCAGATCCTACGGTAAGAATTGTAACATGCCCCCGGAAAATAATCAATCCTTTCTTGGTTGGGATCCATGGTTTCCGGTTCTGATCCATGGCTTCCTGGTTATGACCGGTTACGATCCATGGTTTCTTGGTTGTTCCATGAGATCCTGATTGATCTGCTCCAAATAATGCAGAGAAGTTCCGCCATAAATGGAAATTTCCCATTTGGGATCCAACTCATCCAGGGAAAAACTTTTCACGCCCCCGTCTTCCATTCTTTTAACAAAGACCTCCAACTCTCTTAAAGGCAAATATTGAAAGCGGTCGGCCTTCTTAAAATAAATCAATAAGAACGCCACTCCCTCCTGCTCTTCAAAAGCTCTCATAAACCGGATCTGATGTTCATGAATATTGGCTAACGGAAACCGGTTTTCCTTGCACTCCTTGGCGTCAAAACACACCGGGATCCCCTGTACCACTCCGATATAATCCACCGTACTTTTGTGATCAAAATACGCCAACGTTATATGTCTGGATCTGGCATCGATCTCCACCGGCGTGATGGGTGTCGGCACTTTCTGGATCACCGCCAGTTTCTTATCCAGATAGGTTTCATTGCTGCGATTGATCAGATCCTCCAGCAAGGAACCTCGCAAACCCCTTGATTTCCATGTTGCCATGTTGTTCCCCTTCATTCGGTAAAATGTAAGAAAAGGGACAAAAAAATTTGTCCCTGATCGATTCGTTTCGTCTTTTATAAATCTACGTTGTGATAAACTGCCTGCACATCATCGTCTTCATCCAACAGATCGATGATGCGGTTGAAGTTTTTCAGATCCTCTTCGGAGGTTAATTCCACATAATTTTGAGGAATCATGGTTACTTCCGCCTGAGCCATGGGCACATTCTCAGATTCCAACGCTTCTCTTACCTGACTGAAGTCATCCGGACTGGTTTGGATCTCATAGCTGTCATCTTCTTCCATAAAATCCTCCGCGCCGGCGTCCAACGCCATCATCATAAATTCATCCGCATCGGTTTCATATTCTTCCTTATCAATGATGATCTGTCCTTTTTGATCGAACATATAGGAGACGCAACCGGTGGTTCCTACATTTCCATGTCCTTTGGTAAAGGCGTTTCTTACATTGGAAGCCGTTCGGTTTTTATTGTCCGTTAATGCTTCCACGATAATGGCTGTTCCATTGGGACCATATCCTTCGTAGGTCGCCGCCACGTAATTGACCGCGTCCACATTTCCCGCTGCCTTCTTGATCCCTCGTTCGATGGTATCGTTGGGCATATTGTTTGCCTTCGCCTTGGCAACCACATCCCTTAATTTACTGTTATTATTGGGATCCGGCCCTCCTTCCTTCACCGCTACCGCAATCTCACGACCGATGACGGTAAAGATCTTTCCACGCTTGGCATCATTTTTTTCTTTTTTATGTTTAATATTGGCAAATTTCGAATGTCCTGACATGAAAAAAGCCTCCTTTCATCTTTCACTCAACCATTGTACCCCAAACCCCCTGGAATTGTCAATGATAAGTTCCTTCAATTCCACAAAGCCTCTTCTTTCGTCACTTTCTCTCCCCATTTACTGGCAGAACCTTCAATAAAAAAGGAAGTATAGGCGATCGCCTTTTTCTCCCTTAAATGTACAAAAAAAGGAAGCATGCACCAGATCGCGGAAGGAATGCCGATCACAGGCAAATACAACGGCCCCAATATCAGGGATTGAATGGTATGTCCATATTCATGAACCCGCATTTGCCGGATCTCTGCGGTATCTGCCCGGGGAATAAAAATAAAAAGCCCAGTACTTAAACCCTGATTAAGCCTCCATCTGGTCACGATACACCCGCGATAACATTCATGGGGAGAAGAGATCGTGATCAAAAAGATCAAGCCGCCCAGGAAACTTTGAAACATCCCCCAGGTACATTGCAGCAGAACATAGGCAATTCTCTTACTCATGCCATTCTCCTTTCACGATCCTTGAATCCGGTTTTTTTACAATCCCTGGATCCGGTTTTTCACCCGGACTAGGATCCTTGGATCCAACCTTCCATACGGGCCATCACGTCCCCGACGTGTTCTTTTTTCTTAATGGCGCAAAAAATCGTATCATCGCCGGCGATGGTTCCTACCACGTTGGGAATCTTCATGCTGTCCACGTTGGCAGCGACTGCCATGGCCATGCCACTGACCGTTTGAATGATCAAGAGATTCTCCGCCGATTCAATGTGGAGGATCGCGTCCTTTAACATGGGAGGCGCCCCCTCGCTGACACTTCCCCGGTATCCGCTTCCGCCATTGGAAGAGGGTACTTTACGGAGATTTAGTTCTTTAATGTCTCTGGAAATCGTAGCCTGTGTTACCACAAACCCTTCTTCTTCCAGAAGTCTTGCCAACTCCTCCTGGGTTTCCACCACCCGTTCGGCGATGATCTCCAGAATTTTCTTTTGTCTTTTTTCCTTCATGGACTCCACTCTCTTCCGTTGTTTCGATTCACAGCCCTCTCATTAATTCTTGATCAGCTTCCGGCGGATATTCTGATAGAAATCCCAATCGCGACCCCGGATCACATGAAGCGCTACGCCATATTCCCGGATCCGGACCCGGTCGCCTTTTTGGATCTCACACAATTCTTTTCCATCCAGACGCACCGTAGCCAATTCCTTGTAATTTCCTTTTCCAGGAGATAAGGATACCTCCACCTCACGATTGGCGGCGATCACCATACTTCGCTGGTACAAGGAATGTACACAGATGGGAGTAATGGCAAACGCCGGTACATCATGGGAGATGATCGGTCCCCCGGCGGATAGATTATACGCCGTGCTCCCCATGGGGGTTGCCACGATCACTCCATCCCCCTTATAGCAGTCAATTTCTTTTTGATCGATCTTTAAATCCAGGGAAATTAAATGTCCAAATTCTTTCTTTCCAAGGATTACATCATTTAGGGCGATTCCGGTTCCAATCACCTCTTCTCCTCTTACTACTTCTGTAGATAAAATCATTTGGTCTTGAACCTGATAATTTCCCTCAATGATATCATTCAACCATTTGGTAAGTTCTGACTCTTCTCCCTGCTCCACATCCGATAAAAATCCAAGGGTTCCTAAATTCACACCCAGAATGGGAACCTCCAGATCTGCCATATGTTTGGACACCTGAAGCCAGGTTCCATCCCCCCCAAGCACCAAAGCAAAATCCGGCTGATCCTCCTGTAAAAACGGGGTTGTATAATCGGAAACGGTAACCCTCTGATCGTGGTCTTCCAAATATTTTCTTATAAATTCCGTGGTTTTAAGTTCTTTGTCTTGCTCCGTATTTACCAGGATTGCAATCTTCAAGGTAATTCCCTCCTTGCCTGTTCCATCACTGTTTTTGCCAGGGTGTCCGGATCCCCGCACAGGCACCCGCCCGGGCTATTTTTTTTCTTTAATAAGATAAGAAATTCGAAATTCCCCTCCGGTCCTTTGATCGGGGAGAAATCCACCCCCAGCACGTCAAAGTTCAAACGGGGAATCCGCTCGAACAAATTCGCTAAGACTTTCCTGCGAATGTTGTCATTTTTTACAACGCCCTTTTTCGTAAGCGCCGCTCTTCCCGCTTCAAATTGAGGTTTGATCAAGGCCAGTACCTGACCGTTTTCCTTTAAAAAAGAATGCACAAAAGGAAGTACTTTTTCTAAGGAAATAAAGGATACGTCAACGCTGATAAAGTCCATTTTTTCCAGGATCTGTTCCGGGCTTAAATCCTTAATGTTGGTCTCTTCGAAAGATACCACCCGGGGATCTTCTCTTAATACATCCGCCAGCTGACATCTTCCCACATCCACGGCGACAACCTTTTGCGCGCCCTGTTGTAGCATACAATCGGTAAATCCTCCGGTGGAAGCTCCTACATCCATACAGGTCATTCCCTGTAGTTTAAGGGAAAAACTCTGAATCCCCCGCTCCAGCTTATAACCGCCGCGACTTACGTATTTTTCCTTTTCTGTCACCTGAATCTCCTGGGTAGGATCCACTTTCTCCCCGGGTTTTGTAACCGTTTTCCCTGCTACCCGCACATGTCCTGCCTTGATCTGCGCCTTTGCCTTTTCACGGGAAGAACAGAAACCCTGATTCACCAATAACACATCCAAACGTTCTTTGTCCATACTCTTATCCCCATGAGCGATTTTCATTGATCCTGTGGTTTCAGCGGTTCCAATGGTTCTTAGGTTTGCATCATTCATAGGCAGTCAGGATCTGTTTGGCCATTCCTTCCCCGTCCAATCCGTAGTATTTTTTTAACTCCTTCCGGTCTCCATGGGGAATAAATTGATCTCCTAATGAAATTCGCAACCGGCTTGAATTGGTAACTTTGGCATCTTGTAAGATCCCCTCGATCTGAATGCCTAAGCCTCCGCTTTCCAAGGAGTCCTCTACCGTTACCGTCATCGTATGGTTTCTTGCATATTCTACAATCGTCTTACGATCCAGCGGTTTCACAACACGAAGATCCAAAACCGTAACGCCTAGTCCTTCTTTTTCCACGATCTCCGCCGCTTCTAATACATCACGGATCATATTTCCGGCGGCAAAGATACAGATATCCTGTCCTTTTCCCTCTTTGAGACATAAGGTGCGGGATGTAAGATAATCCGGAAGACTCTCATCTTTCTTCCAGTAAGAAACCCCTTCCTCCACAGAATCCTTGGGATAACGCACCGCCACCGGCCCCTGCTGTTCATAGGCATAATCAAGGGCCATCTTTAAATCTTCCTCGTTCATGGGCGACAACACTTCCATATTGGGCATGGAAGTTAAATAAGACAGGTCGAAGATTCCCTGGTGGGTTTCCCCGTCTCCCGGCACAATGCCACAATGATCCACGGCAAAGATCACCGGCAATTGATTCAAACAAACATCGTGGATCATTTCGTCGTAAGCCCGCTGCAAAAATGTGGAATAAACCGATACAACCGGCTTCAATCCCCCTTTGGCAAGACCAGCCGCGAAGGTAACCGCATGCTCCTCCGCGATTCCTACATCAAAGAATCGCTCCGGATAGATTTCAGCAAATTTTCTTACGCCGGTTCCATCGGGCATAGCCGCGCACACCGATACCAGATCTGTATGGGTCTTTCCCTTGTTCAACAGCCACTCACCAAAAACCTTGGTATAGGAACGAGCCGGCTTCTCATAGGGTTCTCCGGTCTTTATGGAAAAGGGCGCTACTCCGTGAAAACGGGACGGATTCTCCTCGGCCGGAGGATATCCCTTTCCTTTTTTCGTTAAGCAATGGATCAAAACCGGACGATTCTTAATACGGGACGCCGCCTCTAATGCCTCATACACCTGGCGGATATCATGACCGTTGATCGGTCCGATGTAGATGATTCCCAGCTCTTCAAAAAACATCCCCGGCACCAACAGGTGCTTTAGGGAATTCTTGGTATTCTTAATGGCCTCTGCCATGGGAACACCCACGTTGGGGATCTTATCCAAAGCCCCTTCAATTCCGGATTTCAATTCGTTATATTTTTTATTGGTTCGCATACGCCCCAGGGCGTTGGTCGTCTGGTTTCACAGATTCTCGAGTCTAATGGTTCTTCATCGATGGCTACCGTTTGTGCTGGTAGACTCGCACTGATGGACGCTGGTGTTCCATCAGTGCGAGTGT
>CALGGT010000002.1 GCA_937915825.1 uncultured Eubacterium sp. | reverse complement strand
CTGGAGTTCAGACGTGTGCTCTTCCGATCTATAGAAATTCAGATAATCCGTATTTCCGAAGTATTCAGAAATCGCCTGGGACAGGCTATTGGAGGTCAAAGGGCCTGTTGCAATGATTACCGGCCCCTCTGGAATCCGGTTGACCTCCTCCCGGATAACCCTGATTCTGGGATGACTCTGGATGCGTTCGGTCACCAGACGGGAAAAGGCATCCCGGTCTACCGCAAGGCAGCCCCCTGCCTCCACCCGAACCGCATCTGCGCAGGAAAGGATCAGGCTGTCCAAGCGGCGAAGCTCTTCCTTTAACAGGCCGACGGCATTTTCCAGCCGATCTCCCCGAAAAGCATTGGAAAAGACAAGTTCTGCAAAGTTTTCTGAATGATGGGCCGGGGACATGCGCTGAGGCTTCATCTCATATAAAAGAACGTCGATTCCCCGTTCCGCCAGCTGCCAAGCCGCCTCTGAACCTGCCAGACCGGCGCCGATCACCTTGACTGTACTCACGATTTTTTCTTTCTCCCGGCAGCAGGCTTTTTCTTTCCCGCCTCATCATCGGAAGCCTCTGTCTGCGACGTCTTTTTCCTGTAGCCCCGCTTGTCCTCGGGGACGAATTCCGGACAGGTCTCATTGATGCAGAAAGGTCTCATCCTGCCCTTTCCGGATTTCTTAAACAAGGTCTGACCGCAGGTGGGGCAATCCTTGTCCGTGGGAACGTCCCAGGTAAGGAAGCCGCAGGAGGCGCTGTTCTCACAGGCATAATACGCATAGCCCTTCTTGGACTTCCGTTTCAACATGCCGCCGCCGCACTTTGGACAACGGCCCGGCATATGTTCCACAATGGGTTTCGTATTCTTACACTCCGGGTAACCGGGACAGGCCAGGAACTTTCCAAACCGGCCCAGCTTGATCACCATATTTCTTCCGCACAACTCGCAGATCTCATCCGTCACTTCGTCCGGAACCTTGATCCTGGTCTGCTTCAATGCTTCCTCTGCATCCAGCATCTCCCGGTGGAAGCCCTGATAGAAATCAGAGAGCACCGTGCGATAGTCAGTTTTTCCGGCCTCCACTTCATCCAGCTTATCTTCCATTCCGGCGGTAAACTCCACGTCGATCACGTCATTGAACCGCTCCACCATCAGCTGGGTGACAACTTCGCCCAAGGGGGTAGGGGCAAGGCGCTTTTCCTTTTTGACCACATATTCCCTGTCCTGGATGGTAGAGACGATGGAGGCGTAGGTAGATGGTCTGCCGACGCCCTTTTCCTCCATGGCCTTGACCAGGGTTGCCTCCGTATATCGGGCAGGAGGCTGCGTGAAGTGCTGTTCCTTCTCACACTTCTCCGGATGGGCAAGGTCACCCTCAGACAGGGGGGGCAGCGGATCCGCAACCTCCTCCTGGTCGTCATCCCGGCCCTCCTCATACACTGCAAGGAAGCCGGGAAAACGCAGACTCTGGTGGTTGGAACGGAAGCTATGCCCGGCGCATTCCGATTCGATCTGGGTCGTGTCGTAAACCGCCGTTGCCATCTGGCAGGCAATAAATCTGCTCCAAATCAGCTTGTACAGCCGGTACTGTTCCCGAGTAAGGCTGCCCTTGATCTCCTCCGGATCCAATGCAGCATTGGTGGGACGAATGGCCTCATGGGCATCTTGTATTTTCTTTTCGCTGTTTTGAGATTTCTTTTCTTCTTTTACAACATATTCCGGACCGTAAGCTTCTTGAATATAATTTTTACATGCCTGATCCGCTTCCTCGGAAATACGGATGGAATCCGTACGTAAATAGGTGATCAGACCAATGGTTCCATGGCCGGCTACCGCTACACCTTCATACAATTGCTGCGCGACCTGCATCGTCTTTTGGGTGGAAAAATTCAATTTTCCGGAGGCTACCTGCTGCAACGTACTGGTGGTAAAAGGTAAGGGAGATTTCTTAGTACGATTGGTAATCTTAATATCCTTTACCTCATAATCCGAGTTGCTAATATCTGAAACAATCTGATCCACCTGCTCGGCGGAAATCCGATTCTTACCATTCTTATAAGAAGCAATTAACGGCTTTTTATAGCCGGGTACTTTCAATTCTACATCCAAAGTCCAATATTCTTCCGGGATAAATGCATCAATCTCTGCTTCCCGATCGGCAATGATCTTCAAAGCAACGGATTGTACACGTCCGGCACTTAAACCACTTTTAACTTTTACCCATAAGACCGGACTAATGGAATATCCTACCATGCGATCCAAACTTCTTCTAGCCTGTTGGGCGTCCACTAGATTCATATCTATGTCACGAGGATTCTTTAAACCTTGTTTCACCGCATTCTTGGTGATCTCATTAAATGTGATCCGCTTGGTCTTTTGGGGATCCAACTTCAATGCATAGCATAAATGCCAGGCGATCGCTTCTCCTTCCCGGTCGGGGTCCGTTGCCAGATACACTTTATTCGCCTTTTTCAATTCCTTACGAATGGAGGCTAAAACCGGTCCTTTTCCACGAATCGTTATGTACTTCAGATCAAAATCATTGTCAAAATCAATCCCCATCTGACTCTTTGGTAAATCACGAACATGTCCGTTGGAAGCCACAACCGTATAATTGCTCCCTAAAAATTTCTTAATGGTTTTGGACTTAGCCGGTGACTCAACGATTACCAGATTCTTCGCCATACTACATTCCTCCTTGAGATAGGATCCTCAATTTTCCATCAAACATAACATAGCATACACCATTTTTTTTCGACTTTCAAGTATTAATTTTCAAGAATACAAAAATTTTTAACAAAAACATGGGTGAATCCAGTAATTTTTTGTGTATTATTTTGGACTTTCAAGATCAAAAAAGATTTTGATTTCAAAGTGAATGACTCGATTCGCAGATTTTTCGATAATACCCTCTTCCCACTTCCTGGATCATTTCCTTTTTTTCCAATGAAACCAGAATTTTCATTAGATGGGACATTGGAAGAGACGGATCCAACCGTTCTTTCAAAGCTGTGACGTTTACCATCTCGGTTCCAAGATTCTCAAATACGTTCCTCTCCTCCGGCGTCAGAGTTTCCTTACGGATTTTCACCCGTTTCTTAAAACTCATCCCCAATGCGTCAAACAAATCCTTTTCGTCGGAAATCATCGTCGCCCCCTGTCGAATCAGTTCGTTGCAGCCACCACTTAACAGATCCTGGATCCGTCCGGGAATGGCTGCCACTTCTTTTCCCTGCTCCAACGCATAAGAAACCGTGATCAAAGAACCGCTTTTTTTCTTGGCTTCCACCACCAGGATCAGATCAGAAAGTCCACTGATCATACGATTTCTCATAGGAAAATGCTTAGCAAGACTGGGCGTTCCCGGATAATATTCGGAAATCACACTGCCTTTTTTTAAGATTTCTCCATAGATGTCTTTGTTTTCCTTAGGATAGATCACATCCGGACCATTTCCTAAGATCCCATGGGTGATCCCTCCGGCATCCAATGCGCCCCGATGTCCATAGCTATCAATCCCCCTGGCCAACCCACTGATAACCTCCACACCTAAAAGTGCTGCTTCTTTAGCCATTTTCCACGCCATCTGTCTTCCATAAGGGGAACAATCTCTGGCCCCGATCACTGCCATTTTTTTATGGGTGGGATCGGGAAGCCTGCCTTTATAATATAAAATTCTGGGCGGATTCAGGATATAACGCAAAGAATCCGGATATTCCGGGGAAAAGAACGTGCAATGCATGACGCCGGTCTGTAATAAACGTTCTTCCCATTTTTCCGGTTGAAACTTTTTCTTGCTATGTTCAATGGTTTCATATTGTTCCCCGGTAATCCCCGGGACTTTTAGCACTTCTTTCGTGTTAAAATAGAGATCTTCCCCGTTTTCTACAACCGTTCCGATCTTTTTAATGGTTTCATTCCCGATTCCAGGTATGGTACAAGCCCACACATTATACTCTTCTTGTGTCATAACTCCTCCTAATTCCAGAATTTTTGGTTGACCATTTTATACACCAGAGCCTCATACAGCTCATCTTCTGTAATATTCTGTATTCCTTTTAAATCCCCGATGGTTCTTGCCACCCTAAGGATCCGCAGGATTCCCCGCATGGAAAAATTCCCGTGTTCCTTGATATCCTCCAGCGCCTGCTGTTCCTTCAAACCCAGGGGACAATATTTCTTCAACTGATTTCCTTGTAGCTTATCATTTAAATAGAACGGTTCCTGACCATATCTCTTTTTTTGTCTCTCCCTGGCAAGGAGGATCCGGTTGCGGATCATCTCACTGCTCTCCCCCGGATCTTTGTGAAAGAATACGTGTTGGGGTCTCTCCGTTTCCACGCACATATCCATTCGATCTAACAAAGGCTCACTGATCTTTCCTAAATATTGCTGCACCTGATAGGTGGAACACCGGCATTTCTCCACATCCGGAAAAAACCCGCATTTACATGGGTTGCAAGCAGCAATCAGCATAAAATCTGCTGGAAATACGAAGTTCTTTTTAAGTCGAGAAATGTGAACCACCCCCTCTTCCAAAGGCTGGCGTAAGAGATCCAGGATTTTACCCGGAAATTCCGGCAATTCATCCAAAAATAGAACCCCTCGATGAGCCAATGTAATTTCTCCCGGAACCGGAATGATTCCACCTCCTACCAGAGCGGACTTGGTTATGGTATGATGGGTTTCTCGAAAAGGCCTTTGAATCCGATTCACATCTTCATTGCAAAATTTTCCTGCCGCGCTATAGATACGAACCAGTTCTAACTTCTCTTCATATTCCAAGGGGGGCATGATCGAGGGCACGCGCTTCGCAAGCATGGATTTCCCGGTTCCCGGTGCACCGATCATCAACACATTATGACCGCCTGCTACGGCGATTTCTAACGCCTTCTTAGGCGCTTCCTGTCCCAGAATATCCCGAAAATCGCCCTGAATCTCCTCAAGGACCGTATGTTCCTGTTCATGCACTTTTGCATATTCAACCGGGGTTCTGGAAATTTTTCCATTTAGAATGTTGATCAATTCCTGTAAGTTTTCAACTCCAAATACTTGAATGCCCGGAATCATGGCAGCTTCTTTTACATTATCTTTGGGTATGATCAGGCTTGAAAACCCTTCTTTTTTGGCTTGAATCGCCATAGATAAAACACCGGGGATCCTTTGAATGGCGCCATTGAGATTTAACTCTCCCAAGATCACCGTTTCCTTTAATTTGGAAACATTCACCTGACCGCATGCCGCTAAAATCGCCAAGGCAATGGGTAGGTCAAATCCCGTTCCATCTTTCTTAATATCCGCCGGAAATAGATTTACGGTAATGCGCTGGGCCGGAATATGAAATCCGGCGTTATGAATGGAAACACGCACCCGTTCCTTCGCCTCTTTGACCTGAGACGATAAAAAGCCTACCATTTGAAATACTGGCAGGCCATTGGTTATATCCGCTTCCACCTGAATGATCTGTGCATCCAAGCCGAACAGACACGAACTAAAAACCCTGCTATACATGTGATCCTCCAAACCCTCTCTGCTTGTGACCCAGTATAGCACAGTTTTGTTCGCGTGTAAAGTTATTTTTTCTCTTGTAATTTTTGGATTTCCTCAAAGAACGATTCCACATCTGTAAATTCGCGGTAGATCGACGCAAAACGAATGTATGCTACCGAATTCACACTGGCAAGCTTATCCAGGACGATCTCTCCGATCTGCTGCGTCGTAATTTCCTTGGTATCCAGGCTAAAAATCTTTACTTCAATGCTGTTTACGATTTCTGTCATTTCATCCACGGAAATAGGAAGTTTGGTACAAGATCGCAACAACCCTCGTTCGATCTTAGAACGATCATAGGATTCTCTGGTCTGGTTCTTTTTAATCACCAACAGAGGAATCGCATCCAGCCGTTCATAGGTTGTAAAACGTCGATTACAGGCATCGCATTGACGACGGCGTCGTATGGACGAATTCTCTTCAGCCGGTCTGGAATCGATCACCCGGGTATCATCAGCGGAACAAAATGGACATTTCATAAAACTTCTCCTTTTCTTTGCAACGATTTCTTTCCTGTTATCCCCATTATCTCACATATTTTTTCAAGGTCTCACGCACGCTTCCTTTTGCCTGAATCAGCTCAACAAACATACTTTCAACCTTTTCTCCGACTCCTAACTCATACAGATCTTTTCCAAAGATCGTCGCATCACGTAAGATCGGTTTTAACTTGGCCTTCGCTTCGTCGCCATCTCCTAACTTCACATTTTTCACGTATTCCTTCACCTCATCCAGGCGGGGATCGGCGCTTTGGGTAAATTCCTTGCCCTGATCATCCACTCCCATCAGGTAACGGCACCATCCGGCTAACACCAAAGGAATCAAGGTTAAATCCTGGATATTTAGATCCGAACGGCTGTCATAAAACTTCAAGGTTTCCCCGAAACGAATGGGTAATTTCTGAGATGTATCACATGCAATCCGCTGGGGCGTATCCGGCATAAAGGGATTCGGCAAACGGAGCTCTAATACGGCTTTGGCAAATTCCTTGGGATCTAAGATCTTCGGATCCACCACAACCGGCATTGCCTCCTGATAACACATTTTGGTTACCAGATCGGAAAGTTCCGGATCTTTCATTTCTTCATGAATGGAGGTATATCCCAACAAACAACCCATGATCGCAAGGGCCGTATGTAAAGGATTCAAGCAGGTACAAACCTTCATTTTCTCAACCTTATCCACGGTTTCACGATCCGTAAAAAGTACGCCGGATTTTTCCAAAGCCGGTCTTCCATTGGGGAACGTATCTTCGATCACCAGGTATCCGGTCTCTTCCGAATTTACGAAACTTGCTGTATAGGTATTCTTAGACGTAATGATCAGATCCGTATCTTCAAAATCATCCTTTGCCAGCATTTCCACTACATTCTGATCCGGACGGGGGGTAATCTTATCGATCATGGACCAGGGGAAAGAGACTCGACTGGGATCCGTCATATAATCCATAAAATCCTTCTCAACCAGTCCATTCTGAACCCAGGCTTCTACAAATGCCATCACACCGGCTTTTAATTTATCCCCGTTATGAGAACAATTGTCCATGCTGACCAAGGCTATGGGCGCCTGATTTTTCTGGAATCGGTGATAACAAAGTCCGGCAATCCGTCCCATTAAATGCCCTTGCTCATCCACACCCTTTCCAAATCCGTCGGATACCACGCCTAATACGTCACCTTTGCCGTCTACAATGCTATATCCTTTTTCTGTGATGGTAAAACTTGCCATTTGCAGCGAAGGATTCTCAAAAATCCCAATTAGGGTTTGATAATCTTCCGGCTCACAGGGATCGGCGATCAAAGACTGTGCCACGGAGCTGATGATCTTCTTCTCAATGGTTCCATTGGCCTTTAATACCACGGATAGGCTTAAATTCTCAAACGGACGATATGCCTTGGTAATGATCTCATGATCAAAACTTTCCGCCACGATTACACCCGTTTTTGCATCCTTGGAATTTAGGATCCGCTGCAATAATTCAGCCGGAAACGCACGGAAAATATTACCGGCGCCAAAGTGAACCCAAGTGGGATTCTTCGTCGTTTCCGCCATCATCTCATCCCGGTTGTATTGCGGCAATTCATAACCTTTTTCTTTAAAAAGCTCCGGTTGATCTTTCACATCTGTTAGTTTCATATTTCTTAACTCCTTTTTCTATCTCATGATTCTTTTTCTTTCTTATAATTCTTTTCTATCTTATGATTTTTATTTCTGCTTTTGGATCGCTTCCCATAAACCATTTAAATAACAAACTCCCAGCGCACGATCGTACAAGCCGTATCCCGGTCTTGCTTCTTCTCCCCAGATCATACGTCCGTGATCCGGTCGGATCGTACCGTCAAATCCCATGTCGATCAAAGCTTTTACGATCTCATACATATCAAAGTTTCCATCGGAGGATAAATGGCTTACCTCATGGAATAACGTATCATTTTCATATTTGATATTCCGTAAATGAGCAAAATGGATTCGTTCCGCAATTCTGGGATTTCTTATGATCTTCGGCAAGTCGTTGTTTAAATTACTTCCCAGGGAACCGGTGCAGAATGTAAACCCGTTGTAAATACTGGGATTCATGTCACAGATCTTAAGTAAATCCTCCTCGCATGTTACGATCCGGGGCAGTCCAAATACGTCCCACGCCGGATCATCCGGATGAACCGCCATTTTAATTTGATATTTTTCACAAGTAGGAATAATATGATCCAGAAAATATTTAAAGTTTTCCCGTAATTTATCCGCGTCCACATCCTTGTATTTTTCAAATAAATCCATGATTTCCGCTTTTCGATTGGGTTCCCATCCAGGCATAACAAATCCGCCGCTTGCTTTCTCAATTCGGTCAAACATTTCACCGGCATCAATTCCATCAATTTCTTTGGAATCGTATGCCAGGGCCGTAGAACCATCTGGTAACGGCATGGCCAGATCCGTTCGGGTCCAGTCAAAAACCGGCATAAAATTATAGCATACCAGATGAATTCCGGCTTTTCCAACCGCCTCTAAGGATTTGTTATAGTTTTCAATGTATGCATCTCTGGTGGGCAATCCGATTTTAATATCCTCATGTACGTTAATGCTTTCCACACCAACCAGCTTTAATCCACTTGCCTCCACCTCTTCTTTCCGTTTCATAACCTCTTCATACGTCCATGCTTCCCCCGCAGGAATATCATGTAACGCAGTGATTACGCCGGTAACACCTGGAATCTGGCGAATCTGCTCAAGCGTAACGCTATCGTTTCCTGTTCCATACCATCTCAATGTCATATCCATATGCTTTTCCTCCTAAATATTAATATATAGTTCTATGATATTCATCGTCAATTCCCGACTTCCGATAAAAGTAAGTGTTCACTCGATCACGCCACTCTTTGGCATTTTGTAGCTGCAGATCCAAACGTTCTCTCACACAGGCATAAATTCGTTTCGGAATATCTTCCTTCAGGGATTCAACGGTTCGGATCATTTCTTCCACCTGACTTACCCCTTCAAAATGGGTATCGTAAATATGTTGAATCAATGTTTTTTGATTGGGTAATATATAATCATAAGGCACATAATGGAAGAACAAAAGTAATTCCATGGGGCAGGTTTCCTTCTTCGCATACAGATCGCACCAGGGTTTGGCATACTGGGTGGTATACCCGGTTCCTCCAGGGGTTCGATCCACGCCTAATCCTTTGTGATCCGCCCGATGATAGGTCCCCCAGCGATCGTATTCATATCCGTCAATGTCCGGCCCATAGTGATAATGGGGCGTTACCATCCAACCAATTCCCAAAGGTGCGTTGTAATTCTCATAAACCTCTCTGGAATGTAACAAAAGTTGTCCAAATTTGTTCCGCACTGTGTCCTTCGTGGAAATCGCCATGCAAATCCATTCGTCGGCTATTTGCTCCGCGCTTAGATCCGGATTCATACAAAGTCGACCGAATCCATAAAGATTCGCTCCAGCCATATCATTTCCAGTCCAATTCACGGAATCACCGGTGTTCATCACACCTGCCATCCCGCAATAACGCATGGGACTTATTTGTCCGGAAACCACCTTAGAAACCGTAGTACCCGCTCCATTTTGGTAGGTATCAAAGTCCAGGATCTCCTTCCACATGGGAACCAGATAACAAATATCGATCTGCTGACCGGTATATTCTTGCGCAATCTGAACCTCCAACATGGTATTAGTCTTCTTCAAGGCACCAAATAAAGGAGATACCGGCTCCCGAATCTGAAAATCCATAGGACCGTTTTTTATTTGTAAAATCACATTGTCGTCAAACTCTCCATCCAAAGGCATAAAATGATCGTAGGCTGCTCTGGCGCGATCCGTCTTACGATCTCTCCAGTCCTGACCACAGTTGTATACAAAACAGCGCCAGATCAAAATCCCATGATAAGGCGCTAAAGCTCTCGCTAGCATATTGGCACCATCCGCGTGGGTACGTCCATAGGTAAAGGGACCAGGTCTTCCTTCCGAATCCGCTTTCACCAAAAATCCACCAAAATACGGTATTTTTTCATATACATGTTTGACTGCTTTTTCCCACCATTGGATCACATCCGGATCCAGGGGATCGGATACACTAAGTCCAGCAAGCTCCATGGGAGCCGCGAAATTTACACTTAAAAACAATTGAATCCCGTATTCCCGGAAAACTTCCGCATATTGCTTCATATCATCCAGATAGGTATCCGTGATCAAATAGGTTTCTTTTTCATGAACATTTACATTATTGATCACAATGGCATTGATGCCAATGGAAGCCATCAAACGGGTATAACAACGAATCCGGTCGTTCATTTGGACTTGATAATCCTGAAAGAAAAAGGATTGTCCCGAATACCCCCGTTCAATCTCTCCGTCCATATTGTCCCAATGATTCGCCATTCTCAAAGGCATCACCGGCGTTCTTTCAATGGGAAGTTGATCCAACTGGTCGCAATACACCAAGCGTTCAAATTCAAAAACAGCCTGTAACAACGCATTCTCACTACAACCGGAAAGAATGTAACTTTCATCCTCTTTATAAATCCCATAGGACTCGGGATTACAAGAATCCGACTTCTTCTCCTTCACTTCCAAATAGACACCCACTTCCGATTCTTCTTCTGAAACCGGAGAAATCTCTGTGCCCAAAATATCAGAAAATGCGGTTATATACTCTTTTAAAGCAGTTTGGGCTACCTCCCCTTCTGCTAAAAGTACCGGATGAAACCATGCAATTTCAAACCGTTCTTCTTTGATCGGTTTATAATCCAACCAAGCTTTTGTAAAGTCCATAAAAATACCCTTTCTATGCAAATATCCATTCTTTTTTTATTATAAGATAAAACGTTGTAAAATTCCAGTATTATATTGATTATTTTTTAATTTTTATCAGGTTTTTATGGTTGCTTCATGTAGAAATCAAAAAAAGAGGTTTTCCCGGGAAAACCTGGGAAAACCTCTGAAAAACGATTCTAATTATTTAGAATGTTGAGCAGCGAAATTCTTATACTTCTTATTCATGTCGCTGATCTTACTATTCCAACTGGAAGAGATTGCTTCAATCTTCTTAGCAGGAGTGGTAGCACCGGCATAAACAGCGTAACAGAAATCACCATAATCCAAGTCATTGATCATAGGCAGATAAGAAGTTTGCTTATGTTCTTGCTCTGTCATCATGGTCAAAGTTTCATCAACTGCACGGTCATCACGGAATTGACTATAATAAGTTTCTTTCCAACCATCTTCCTGTGTATATCCCGGAGTCGGCTCTGTATAAAGATCATAAGCGAATGCGATCTTCTCAGCAACGTCTTGAGAGAAACACTCAGGCATAACTACAATGTTATCGTTGGGAGTCGTCTTATTGGTAGCATTGTCGTTCTTCTCATTATAAGGGAACATTACGAAGCCCCAGTCGTCATCCATCGTGGCGAATGCACTGATTTCATATACTTCTGCTGTTTGCATAGCAACTTCACCATCACGGAACGCAGCTTTGTACCAATCCCAAGCAGCTCCGTTGGGTTTCGGCATGATGTAACCTTTATCCATAAGGCTCATACCCCAGTTCATAGCATATAAGAATTCTTCGGTACCGGTTGCATTCTCATATTCACCATCATCGTTACGAGTAACAAATGTTGCATCGTTGTTGGCAGCACACATAGGAAGATAATATTTCGAGAAACTTGCCAACGCATACTGATCTGTTTTACCATTACCGTCGGAATCCACCGTTAACTTCTTACAGTACTCCTCAAACTTGCTCCATGTCCACTCATTGTTTGCCTGCAGATCGTAGGGCTCTTCTTCATCAATACCAGCTTCCTTCAACAAACGTTTGTTAAAGAATACACCTCCTCGAGGCTCTGCTTCTGTATTCATTCCCCAAATACCGTTTCCAATGGACATCAACTCAACAACCGTCGGATTCCATTTTTCTTCCGTGAAGTCAAACTCAGGAAGTTGAGAAAGATCTTTCATCAAGCCTTTCATCAACGGTGCAGAAACGAATTCCTGATATAGATAAAACAACTGACAGCTGGGATTCTTGGACATAACACCATTTACAAAGTTCTCTTGCATATCCGCATACGAATATTCATTGGAACGTTTGATCTTGAAATTATACGTATCCATGATCTCATCACGATAATCCTGGGTTGCTTTCGCATAATCCGTATCTCCAACTTCATCCGATGAATACCAGTCACCGATCAAAATGCTCATACCATCCAAAGAATCAAAAGTTTTTTTGGTTTTTGTATTGGCAGTGCTTCCGGTTGAGGTTGTTCCGCCACCATTCCCGGAATTTCCTCCTTTGTTACAACCTGTGAAAAGACTTACAGCCATGCATGTCACAAGGCCCATTGCAAGCAATTTTTTCATGTTTGCCTTCATGTTTTTATACCTCCTTAAAATAGTTTTTGCAGCACATATTTACGATAAATATATGATACAAATACGGGTTACATTTTGATACCTGTCTGACTCAAACTTTCTACAAAGCCCTTTTGTGCAAACAAATACAAAATAATCAAGGGTATAATCACCATTAGGGTACCGGTCGCGATCATACCTTGAGAGTAAGCGGTGGTTGCCTTCTTGGCAATTCCGCGTACATCCAAATAGCTATCCAAGGCACCGGCGATGGAATTTAATTTGATCGCCAAAAGTGAAAACTTGGATTTCAAAAACATGTTGGAATAGAACGAATCCGTCCATTGCCATACAAATGCGAACAGGAAACAGGATGTTAAGATCGGTTTCGCATCGGGAAGCATGATCCGAATAAATGTAGAAAGTTTTCCGCATCCATCCACATATGCAGCTTCCTCCAGTTCTTTTGGAATTCCTCTAAAGAACTGACGGATCATGTAAATATACAGACCACTCTTCAGTCCCATACATCCTAAGCACATTAATGCATAAGGAGTTAAGGAATTAACTAAGTTCAACGGTTCACCTGTAATAGCTTTAAAGATTCCAAAAATATCAAAGAAACAGAAATTCAAATATAAGGATGCCTGCATCGTTGACGGGGGAACCAGGATTACTAGGATCACACACCCAAACCAAAATCCTTTTAAAGGGAATTTATAACGGGCAAATCCGTATCCAGCTAATGTACAGGAAATAATTTGTAAAACACTGACCAATAGAGAGATCCATGTGGTATTAAATAGTGCTTTCCAATAATCCATTAAATAACCTGCAATTTGATAATTACTTAAGGTAAAGTTTCTGGGAATCGCAACGATGGTAGAATCGTATAAATCCTGCTCTTCCATGAAACTAATGGAAATCTTATTCAACAAGGGTTGTAAGATCATAAAACAAAGACCAAAAATCAAAATGGCACGAATAATGCGATAAGCCACATTAAAGGATGTCTTACGAAGCAAATATCCATTTGTCTTACGATTCCGTTCCCAAAAATTGCTGAAATTACTTTGCTTTTGATTTTTCTTTTCTTTACTCATAATAATACACCCTCTTGGAAATGATCAGCGATACGATTGCCAGGATAATAATTACACATAGGAAATATACCCAAGCCATAGCTGAACTAAATCCATAATTCAACTTTCCTACCTCATCCGAAATCTTCGTCATAACCTGGTTGTCAGATTTTAAGAAGAAATCGATGACAGTATATACGACGTTAACGAGGATCATAGAACTTACCATCGGGAAAGTAATCTTCCAGAAACTCTCCCATGCGGTACATCCTTCAATCTTAGCCGCCTCAAACATACTGGGTGAGATGGTTTGAAGAGCAGATAAGAACATGATGATCTGGATACCGGAAGCAATGGCAATGTCATAAACTCGGTTGATGATATCAAATACATATTCAAACAACCGGGACATAGGGCTGCTTTCCGACGTTACCAAAATATCCTTCAATACATCGGTTACATTTGACGCAGTCGATGTTTCGGAAATTACGTCCTTCATATCATTCAATAATGAGTTGTTGTACTCAATACCTACGATCACACCTGAGGACAAAATTACCGGTAAGAAGAAAATCGCACGTACCGCTCCTCTTCCTTTGAAGTTCTGATTCAACAGCAATGCAATAAAGAAACTGAAGATCAAAGTTGCAGGTGTATTGATCAACACTTTTGTGATCTCACTGATCAGGAAAGGAACGAATTCCGCATCTACCGTAAAGGCATCTTTATAATTCTTAATCCCTTCAAATGTCAGAGAGAATCCTCCCGGAAGAATATCAACGGAGTTAAAACTCATCCAGAATGACTGTCCCAAGGGTACGATCATAAACAGGATAAAGCCGATGATAAAAGGTGAAATAAACAAATATCCGGCAACAGCATTCTTAAAAGCTAACGTTTTTTTCTTTTTCTTCCTTACAGGCTTTGCTGCTTTTGTCTTGTCTTTTGCCATTATTTTCCACCTCCTGTCACAACAAAATCACGTTGAGGAACCTTCACTCCATTTACGGTTGCATCCGCATAATTGTAGTTTACATATACGGTCTTACCATTCTCATATACCGTCTTATAAATTCCATCTTGAACTTTCTCATGTTCTTTAATGAATTGAGAATACGTATCTCCCAGATCTTGGTTGAATCGGTTGTAAAGTTCAAGAGTTGTATCCTTCCAATCCGTAAAGTTACAAGCATAGAATTGGGTATATTCACCATCTTGCAATACACTGGTGGGTGCATTCATGAAAGTAAAATACAAGCCGGCGCCGGTCTCTGCGCTCTTCAGTATCATGGTTTCCTTATCCTCAGACAGGTTAATGGCCGAACCGGAATAGTTCACCAAACCATGAATGGCGATCTGATAGAACGGGATTGCCTCGTCTGTAATATTTACCTTTCTTGCATCAATATTCAAATCCGTAACGTAATCGGAATAAGGAATTGCATATTGATTTCCGGAACAGGTCATTACATTCGAACCGCTTTCCTTCAAGGCCTTTAACTTCTCTGCTTCCATATTCATAACTTTCTCACGGGAAACCCTTACTTTCGGGTTGTAATCGCCGGCCAATTCATTACCGATATCCTCAAAGGCAATGTTCTTGGCTCCCAAGCTCTTGATGGAACTCATAAAGCGATCCACATTTTTGATCGTATAAGAAGGTTTCACCAAATAATACAGCTCACAGGTGTCGAAATCTTCGTTGGTTTGGAAAATGATCGGATCCAGCGTGTAGAGCTCTGCGATCTCACGACTGACATATTTTGCCGCATCCCGATTCACGATAAATCCATCGATGCCTTTATTTTTCATAACATACATGAATTTACCGTTTAAGTAAAGATTGATACCATCCGTAGAATTCGCATAAGATGTTAAATCCTTCAGATCCCCCTTCTTTCCTAAACGATTGATCAGTTTCACCTTTGCCGCACTCTTCTGCTTAACGCCGGTATTAAACCATCCGGTGTATTTTGCATCCAGATTCTCAATGCCGGAAGCCTTTAATTGCTTTAAGATTTCCATGGCATCTTTGTATTTGGTCAAAGGCAACGAACGGGTAACCGGATATCCTAAAATATGTTCCGTATTATCCACGGCACCGATCAATTCAACCGCCATCGGTACACTCTGATCTTCTTTCTTAACCAATTCCGGATAAGTTCTCATTAAATATTCACGATATAAAACAGCTAAACTAACATAGTCATTTTGATCTGAGAATAAATAACGCTGCTTAATGTTCTCCTTGGGAAGTCCGGCTTCAAAACTACGAACCGTAGTATCGGATTTCGATGAAATATCCATATTCTCACCGTGAATCATGTCATATTCAAACCGTCCATAGTTATATCCGTTTTCCTTCCCGGCAATATCAGCTGCTACCGTGGAATAGGAAGAACCTTCTTCCGCAATACATACAAAGGATTCTTTCGAAGTTTGATTGGAAATTGCGTATACCGGGAAGTTGGATTTGGATTCATCCACAACCATGTCGCGGCTGATTCCGTAATCCCAGCCATACATATCACTTTGATATTTCTGCTGACCGGTTTTTCCATTATTAAATCGAATCATACTACCGGTACCTTCCGGTACGATAATATATCCTTCCTCATTCTTATTGGATGCACCCATATAAGGTAAAACAGCCAATTTTACAATGGGATAGGTACTGTTATATTCGATTTTTTCCATAGGAACATTTACTACAAATTCACCATTATCATCCAAGATGTATTGAACGGTTACATCAAAGATCGGCTTATTGGCATTTCGGGATACATTATATCCTTCCATATCTTTGTTTCTTTGTTCCTCTGTATATCCGACCTTTTTAAACAAGCGTTCCAGATTCTTCGCTTTCGAATCCGTAATCTTCTCCGAAAGATAATAAACCGGATCACCTTTTAAATTCGGGAATAATTGCAAAGCAGCCTGAAGTTTGTTCGAATCTTTGTCTTCACTTAATTCCTTATAGTCATAATATACATAATTACGGGTAATACTCTTTTGTTCCGACGTTGATAATTGACTTAAGTATTTTTCCATGTTTTCCTTCTTGATCACAAGAGGACAAACAAATAATTTTTCAATATCACCGATTGTATAATGAACATCAATTTCTGAATCGCTTACTTTTTCAATGGAATAGTTTCCATCCTGGATACAGTTGGTATAGTTGTTCAGATCAACCTGTGTATCGGTTTTGTTTGAGTAAGTCAAAACAATGGTGGAATTCAACTTTTCTTTCAACTGCCCTTTGGCTTCCGCATAGGTTTCCACATCCGGTGTGCTGGGGTTGGAATAATAAGTTTTATTGGTTTTTAAATCCGTAATTGTTACTCTTGTTGTGGAGTTGTCAACGGAAACTTCCAGATTTTTATTGTGAATGGTTTCCGCTTTGCTCTCATCATTTGTATAGGCGGTTAACTCTTTCTGTGTCTTATTACTGGATGAACACCCAAACAAAGTAAAAGATGCGCAACCTACAAGAGCAAGCAACAATAACTTTCTTTTCATCTTGTTTCTATTCCCTCCTTTCATTAATAGAATCGGTAGATGATTTCCTTATACAAGGAATAGAAGTAAGAAAATCCACTACTGATCAAACTAAAGAAGAGAACCAACAAGAATACGATTACAAGCATTCCTACCGCGGTAAATATTAAAGATAAAAACGCTTTACCAAGCAGGAAGTCGTGAATCATCATAACTGACGCGATTACTAAGAATCCACACCATACCAGGGAAAAATATCCAAAATAAGTGTAGAACGCGCCCTCCTCTTCGGTTACAAAGTTACTTAAAATCATTAAAGGTAATTGGATCAGTACATAAGGCGTCATCGCATAGGCTGTACCAATGTAAATATCCTTCAACGTTCCTTTACCATCAAACAAGGTGGTCAAACACCAGTTTGACAAACAATATACAAGAAAAGGAACAAGGAACGTCATGATTTCCAATAATAAGTTTACATCATCCCAATTAACCGGAGGATTCTGGAACATAAAGTTCGTAAATCCTAATTTCATCAGGTTAATCAACAATACCAAGAAAATGATGGTATTCGCAGCTGACAAAGAGCCTCTTTTTTCATGGGACAAATCCCAAAAGCCATCGAAGGGATGAACGATACAATAAAGGGAATATCTCAAAGTGCCGAAATAATGGTCCCAAGTATCACGATCTCTCAGTTTCTCAAAAAAACTCATCCTCGTTCAACCTCCTTTCTAGCTTTCTTCACCCAGGAAATGATAAATCCGACGACGATGATCACTGCTAAAACAGTAAGGATCGCACCGATATGAACCTCAAACCATTCTTTACGATATAGTTTATAAGCTTTGGAATAGTTGGTGGAATCCAATTTCAATTTGAACTGGTCCATGGCTTGTTTGTAACTCTTCTGTCTCAAATAAGCACGTCCGATTCCAATATAAGCCTGGTCATAGTTACCATTTAATTTTAAAACTTTCTGCCAGATTGAAGCTGATTCTTCATAATTACCGATTTTGTATTGTGCCAATCCTTCATTGATATAGGTACCAAATTCCGTTAAGGTAAATTGACTGATCGAACCTAATTTCGAATCAAGAACAACCAATGTATTTCCTAAATCTTCCAGTGCCACCGGATTAATGAAATATCCGGCTTTATAGCCATGTCCACCAAATGCATATAACATATTTCCCTGGAAGTCATAGGCAAATACACGACCTCTGGTGTTATCCAATGCGTAATACACATCGTTATCCAAACAGGTAACATCCACAAATTTGGATGCGCCTTTCATTTCACCGGATGCCGTCCAACGTAGATCACCGTAAGGATCGGTATATCCGTTACGAATTAAGATATCGGTACCTTTCGCATTTAATTTACGAATGGGTTGAGCTGCGGAAGGCGCCTTCCCCTCATCTGTAACACCGATGGTTGCATAGATAAATCCCTCAGAATCCAAACATAAGTTATTATATTCCGTAGGAACGAACAATTCCATCTTGGATCTTTGTTCGCTGGTGGCTACCATTTTCCATAGATATTGGAAAAAATTGTAGGTTACTTCACTCGCTCCGACGTATCCGGTAAAGGATCCGTCACTGGCAAATTCCATAAAACCTTTGTTTACATTCTGTACCTGCGTAAAAATACGATTTGCCGAGTCAACCACCAACTTTTGAGGTAAGAAACCATCGTCACTGCTTACCGTCTCATCATCCGGTTTCGTAATGATCTTGGAGACTTTTCCACTGGCGTTTAAGTGGACGATCCGGGAATTACCGGTATCCGCAATATACGTATCTCCTTCTTTGGTAACAAAAACATCCTGAGGCTGTTTTAAACTGTCCTCTACTCCATTATTCTCGAATTTCTTAATTTCTCGAATATAATGGAATTTATCATTTTCATATCGCAATAAAACAATACGATTGTTTCCTGTGTCTGCCACATACATGTCATTTCCACGTACATACAGACTGGAGGGTTCTTTAAAGTTTCCACACTCAAAGTCCGAGCCAGTGATCGTACGTGTTACGGAATAAGCATCCGGAGACTCACGGTCGTATCCCCAACAATCATAAATGTATGTGTAATGATTTCCATCTGTACTGGTCGCTTGAATGGTAGCTGTATCAAGCAGGACCGATGCTAAGAATAGAAAAGCAAACACAGTTGTTAGCTTCTTTACTAATTTCATTCCAAATCCCCCTTCATCAATCCTTGATACCTGAGCTAGCCATTGTTTCCAGAATATTACTTTGCGCCATGATGAAAATAATAATCGGAACACTCATAACTACCAGAGTTGCCGCGGAACCTACACCGGCACGGGATACACCACCGGACATGATCTGCTGCAACGCATAAGGCAGCATCTTATATTCTTCCGAGTAAATGTAAACCTGACCTTTTTGGTTCCATAAGTTTTGTACCGAGAAGATGGTAACCGTTAACCACGCAGGTTTTACATTTGGCATGACGATCTGTAAATAGATACGTCCTTCCTTCGCACCATCAATCTTCGCAGCCTCAATCAACGCATCAGGAATCTGTTCCATAAACTGTTTCATAAGGAACAATCCCATTGGTAAGGCAAAAGCCGGTACAATTAAGGCTAAATACGTATCGACCCAACCCAATCTTGACATGATCAAGTAGGTAGGAATCTGAAGCACATATACATTAAACATAAGGGCAGATTGAATAATGTTGAAGAACTTCTGGCCACCGGGAAAATCATACTTCGCTAAAACATAAGCAGCCATTGAACCAATCAGCAAATGCCCTAATGTACCTACCAAAGTAACCAATACCGTGTTAAATACATAACGGGTAAAAGGTACATAAGAACTCGACATTACAACAAGCAAATCCTGGAAATTATTGAAGGTAGGATTCTTTACAAAAAATCTGGGCGGATAAAGATAAATCTCATCCAACGGCTTAAAGGCACTGCTGATCGCATATACCAAAGGCATCACGAAGAATAGTCCGAAGAGGATCAACATGATATAAACGCCTAAGTCACCGCCGCGGGAACGATTTGGCTTTCTCCTTTTCATTTTAATTAGTTTCATTCCTCATATACCTCCTATCAAGTTCCAACTTTGCTCAACAAGGATTGAATCACCTTGTTACAGAGCAGCATGACAAAGAACAAAATTGTTGCAATTGCTGACGCGTAACCCATCTCGAATCGAGTGGTACCGTAGTCGATCAAGTGCGTAACAACGGTTCGCGCCGCATAGTCGGTACTGGGGAAACCGCAAAGTGCCATGGTTACATCCGCTACACCAAAGGATTGGGTAATGGCCATAACCGCACCGAACAACAACATCGGTTTCATGTTAGGAAGTGTAATGTACCATAATTCCTGCCAACGGTTCTTAACACCATCCACATAACCAGCCTCAAACTGAGAAGCATCAATTCCTTGCAGACCCGCTACGAATGAAAGGAATCCGGTTCCCAAACTCATCCAAAGTACAATGATAATTACCACATTCATCATATATCTGGTATCGGTTAACCAAAGGACAGGTTCGTTAATAATACCAAACTTGATCAGGAATGCATTTACATATCCGTAGGCATCACCACTGAATAAGATGGACCATACCAGATATGCCTGTCCGGAAATCGTAGGCGCATAGAACACGCACACAGCGAACGCACGGATATAACGCGGTAATTCGTTAATGAACCAGGCAAATATGAAGGACATGATATATCCCAAAGGCCCGGTGATTGCTGCCAATAAAAATGTATTTTTAATGGCGATCAGGAAGACGTCATCGGTCAATAACAAATCGATATAGTTATCAAGACCGATAAACTTCGCAGGCTCTAATACATTGTAATATGTAAAGCTATAGAAAATAGACATACATACCGGTAAGATGTAAAAAGCTGTAAACACAATGGCATAAGGCAATAAGAACAAATAACAGGTCTTAGACATTTTCGCCTTTTTCACTGCGATCCTTGCATTTCTTCCCTTGATACTAAAATACTTACCAAGAAATTTCATCACAACTCTCCTCTCCGTTAATCTTCCTTAGTTGGCAAACCAAATTCCTGACGTTTATTGGTAATCTCGTCATTAATGGTAGTTACATAATCCAATAAAGTCTCTCTTGGATCCTCATTTTGGTTCATAACCTTACGAATCGCATTCGTAATATGTCTGGATGTATAATAACCACCGGCAACTTCCGGAAGACCAAATGCAGATTTCCACTGCTCCTTCAAAGCAGAAGCTTCTTTACTGCTCCAGGACAAAGTATCAAATGTAACTTTGTTCGCTGTTGCATAACGAGCCGATGCACCCATGACAGCCTCCAACTCGCTGGCAAAGGTTGCCTGCGTATCAGCACTTGCCCACCATTTCATGAATTCCCAACTCTTATCTTTCTTGTTACGTTCTTCCGCACCACGAAGCATCATGGAGCATACGCCCCAGGACTGAACGCCATTGTTGATCTTGCCATCTTCTCCCTTATATCCAGGAATCAAAGCAAAATTCCAAAGACCTTTAATCTCAGGTGCGAATACAACGAATGTATTAAAGTTACTGTAATCCGCAACACCAATCGGCATTTCTCCACTACGGAAACGGTTTACAAAGTCATATTGTTTCTCCAACTTATAATTGGTAAATAATTTGGTGTAGAATTCAAACGCTTCAATACCAGCCTGGGAATCAATGGTTGTTTCCATTTGTTCATCATCGTAAAGAGATCCGCCACGTTGATACAATTGCGCATAGTAGTTGGCAAGGTCGGGGTTCGTTGTATTACCGATCTTACGCTCTACAGAAGGAATCGCAAATGTCATGGAATTCTTTTGTAAAATAGGAAGAATCTTAATGACATCATCCCAGGTCTTTACTTCATTCTCAACATCTACGCCTAATTGCTCCATGATATCCGTTCGATAGAACATTACATTGTAGTTCTGCGTCTCAGGCAGAGCATAAAGTCCACCGTTAAATTTATAGGATTCATAGGAACTTTCATAATATTCCGATAACACATCATCCAAATCCGAGAACTGTGTTAGATCAACAACTGCATTACGCAATGCATAGTTAACAGGCTCGGTCTGAGCGATGCTCAATGCAACATCCGGTCCGAATCCGGAAATAACCGCAGGCAGCATAGCGTTGACACCATTGGCCGTTGCTGTGTTGGCCGCATCAATTAATTTGACATTTACTTTAATGTTGTGTTCCGGTGTGAATTGCTGATCCACCATATTTTTCAAGATCGTACTCTGGTCACGCCCGGCAGTGATCCAAACGTCAATTACATCCGGGTCATCGGAATCATATACGTTACCCAAAGCAGATGAATCACTCATGAAAGAATTTACAAACAAGACACACTCATGGGCAAATTTATCGAACCCATTCTCCTTAACTACCGGAACCTGATTCTTATCCGGAGCCAGAACAATGTAATCAATATCCAAAGCCGTCGCACTTAAGTTGTTAATGGAAGTACCCAGGGAACTGATATTCTCTTTGAAGTTTTGTAACGTTGCCGGAATTCGTTCCGGTTTTCTTACGAAGAGTTCCATCTGGGCTGCCAATGTCTGGGCAACGGAGATCTCACCGCTCTTCTCACCGGCATATTCCGTTACTTCGTCTACCAACTTATACAAACGTTTGGACTCGATCTCCATGGCATCGATTACTTCCGGATATACCTTTTCAATCTGATAATCACGGTATTCATCCGGATCGGTACCGGTCAATACAAGAATTTGACGATACATTTGGTTCATATTAAAGACACTGTCTGTTAGACTGGACAGATAGTCTCCCAAATCACCCAACGTGTTTTTCAATCGAATTGTATGTTTGCCTTTTGTTAAATGGAATTTATAGGAATCTCCCTTTTCATCAGAAAGAACCGTCATATTCCAGGCATTGCTGTATGAGAATTTAATCTGTGAAACTTCTTTGAAAGGAATCTCATCGTCAATGTAGAGAGAACGGTTGGCAATGTATCCACGGTTATAACCCTGACGGGCTTTGATACCGATCACATAGTCACCTTCTTCTTCCACATCCATATCCCACTCAAGCCAATCACCGGCCACCTTCCATTGGGTACCACCGGTCATATCAAGGACTTGTTTCTTATTATTATCCTTGGTAACCGTTCCATTGGCATTCTCATATTCCGTATCACTGGAAGAACGATCGTAGGACGCATAAAGAGAAGGGGAGGAACGACGAATAGCTGTTTCTCCTTGGATCTTAATTGTTTTTGTAGGTGTGCTACCGCCCGTTCCGACATTGGCAGTCGCATACTCATTGTAATCCGGGATTTTCTTCATATTGCCAATAGTCAGGGAACGCATAACAAGTTTTTCATTCACCTGTGTTAAGGTAAGCGTATTCTTCCCTTTCTTAAAATGGAACAAATACGGTTCCGTCTCATATCCCGTCGCGTCAGAAAAATAGGACGTGATCCAACTACGGTTCGGATCCTGGATTTGAGCGGGTCGAATCTCATTCCCCCGGTTATCCTTGGTAGGCTCTCCGTCATCGGTATAAATACGTTCAAACGAAATCGCGTCCGCACCGTTAAATGGAACTTCACCATTAATTTGAACTTTGGTTTCCAATGCAATACCACGGTCATCGTCATCGGTTGTGGGATAATATTCCAATTTTATGTTATAATATCCATCTTCTTTTATGTCTACCGTGTACTCAGCACTACCTTCTTCCTCGATCTGAAGGGCGTCCGTCTGATCTTTGTCCGGACCCACGCTTGCTCTCTTGGAAACTTTCGTGCTGCTGTCATTGTAATCAAATACATCAATTACATTTTCTCCGGAAGGGGTATTGTCATCATACTCGGTTTTGTAAATACGGTATGTGTCGGTTCTTCCGTATCCATCTCCCGATGCTTCTAGGTTAGCCCCCTTGTACTTTGCGGAGTTGTCGCTTACTTTGTTTCCCTTAAGTTTAAAAAACAACACAATAGCTACCAAGATAGCTACTACGATCAGGAATTTAATTAAGCCTTGACCTCTCTTCAACTTTGACATAGTTGCTTAAATCTCCTTTCAACCTTTCTCTCCTATGTGCCCTCTTAATTCTCATTTTCGAAAAACACATGTGAAATCTATTTGTGTATTTTGCATACAATTCTTACTATAGTATATCATTTTTTTTGTTACATGTCCATAGTTTTTTCACCTTTTTATTATGAATATTTACTAAAAAAATCACTTTTTTTTATGCAAATAAGTAAGAAACTATCCGATATAATAAGACCATAGTAACACCATTTCAGGAGGTATGAATATGAAAAACATTGTAAAACACTACCAAAACCCGATTTTACCAGGGTTTTACCCGGATCCTTCTATCTGCCGGGTAAACGATGATTACTATCTGGTAACATCTACATTTGCTTATTTCCCTGGAGTTCCCATCTTTCACAGTAAAGATTTGGTGCACTGGGAGCAAATCGGTAACATTCTGGATCGCAAGAGCCAGCTCCCCTTACAGGGATCCGGGGTCAGTGAAGGAATCTTCGCCCCTACGCTTCGTTACCACAACGGAACCTTTTATATGATCACCACCCATGTTAGCAATTCCTTGGGGAATTTCATTGTAACCGCCACGGATCCCCGCGGTCCCTGGTCCGATCCCTATCCCCTTGGCAGCGAAGGAATCGATCCTTCCCTCTTTTTTGACGACGACGGAACCTGCTATTATTGCGGCACAAAATCCCGACGTGAGGGGTCGAGGTATTCCGGGGACAATGAAATTTATGTTCAAAAGCTGGACTTAGATGAGATGAAACTTGTGGGAGAAAGTTATCCCATCTGGCATGGCGCCCTGCGCAACGTCGTATGGCCGGAAGGACCGCATATCTATAAAATTAACGGAATGTATTATCTGTTGATTTCCGAAGCCGGAACCGATTACCATCACGCGATTTCCATCGCCCGTTCCAAAGAGTTATTCGCGCCTTTTGAAGGGAATCGTGCCAATCCCATATTTACTCACCGCAACTTAGGGAGAGACGTCCCGATCGTAAATGTTGGCCACCCGGATATCGTGCAGACCCAAACCGGTGAATGGTGGATGGTTCTTCTGGCATCCAGGCCCTATGGCGGGTATTATCGAAATCTGGGACGAGAAACCTTTTTAACACCTATGACATGGGAAGACGGCTGGCCCATTGTAAACCCGGGCAAAGGAATCTTAGAGGAACAGGGCAAAGCTCCCGATCTGGAAACCTACTTTGTACCGGAAATCCCCGGTAAAGAAGATTTTGATACAGATAAACTCCCCATGCATTTTCTCACATTACGAGGTCCGGACTCGGATATCTTTACTTTTAACAAGAAAAAAAGCTGCTTATCGTTACCGTGCTCCTCACATTTATTATCCGGTACGGAAACTCCGGCTTATGTAGCCAGAAGGCAGCAACACATGGATTTCTCAGTGGAAACTTCTCTTTCCTTTCAGCCGGGATCCGGGGAAATGGCAGGTCTTTGCCTGTTTCAAAACGAAACAAATCATTTGAAATTCGGCATTCAAAAGGATCAGCTGGTTTTGACCGAAATCAAAGACGGGACCGAACGAACCTGTTTTAAAGTCTCCTTTGACAATTCGGAGGAATTCGTTCAGTTAAAGATCGAAGCTCGTAGCCAGTCCCTTACCTGTTATTATAAAAAATCCACCGATACCGACTATATTCTGGCAGGATTCCCTACGGATACATCCTTCCTATGTACGGATTTTGCCGGCGGTTTTGTAGGAAACACCATCGGTCTTTTTGCCGAAACGGTTGCAGAGGCTGCTTCGGATTCACAAGAAAACTACGCTCACTTTGACTATTTACAGTATTTACATGCGTAATGTTAACTGAACATCACAGCTTAAAAACCGAAAAAAGGAATCACCATTGGTGATTCCTTTTTGAATGCGGATGGTGGGACTCGAACCCACACGAAGTCACCCCCACAAGATTTTGAGTCTTGCGCGTCTGCCAGTTCCGCCACATCCGCATACATCCCTTATGCTCAAGGGAATGGTGAGAGAAATTCTCTCTTCTCACAACATACAATATGTTATCATTGATTTAAAAAATTGTCAACTCTTTTTTCATCAGGTTTGAAAAAAATCGTTACGACTCACAGTCGATCCAGCAACCTGTCCCCAAATGATTGAAGCAGTCGCGATAGCGGAGGTAGAGTCTTGCACGTAACGCATCGTGTCAGCTCACTGAACACGACCAAGAGCACATACCGGGCCCCAGGAATTGGGACAGGGGCTGTAAATCGTAACAAAAAATCCGGCACTTGAGTACCGGATTTTATCAATTTCTTTTTCAATAAGAATCCAAGTTCAAGCATTACTCAGCGCTTGCAGCGATAATCTCTTTTTTATTGTAGCTGCCACAGTTCTTACATACTCTGTGGGGAACCATCAATGCTCCACATTTACTACAATGAACCAAGGTCGGAGCTGTCATTTTCCAATTTGCTCTTCTCTTGTCTCTTCTCGCTTTGGACGATTTATTCTTAGGACAGATTGACATGTCATTTGCACCTCCTTAAACCAACACTTTTTTTATTATACTTGTAAAAAAATACTTTGTCAACACTTTTTTCAGGGAAATTTATACCAAAGCCAAGGTCTCCCTGGCAATGGCCAACTCCTCATTCGTAGGGATCACAGCGACTTTCACCTTGCTATCTGCTGTAGAAATGATCATTTCCTCTCCTCTTAATTGATTTTTCTCTTCATCCAATTCCAACCCTAAGAAGGTTAAGAAACTGCAGATGTAGGCACGAACCGGGCCATTGTTCTCACCTAAACCAGCTGTAAACACAATGCCATCTACGCCGTTCATCGCAGCTGCGTACGAACCAATGTATTTCGCAACACGATATCCGAATACATCCACGGCAAGTTTTGCTCTTTCATTTCCCTTGTCTGCCTCGTTCATCAAATCACGGAAATCACTGGAAACACCGGAAATACCGTAAACCCCAGATTCATGATTCAATTTATTCATAACTTCTTCCAAGGAACAATCGTAAACATTGGCCAAATATTCCACAATCGCCGGATCGATGTCACCGCTTCGGGTTCCCATGACCAATCCCTCCAGGGGAGTAAGCCCCATGCTGGTGTCAATGGATTTCCCATTCTTAACCGCAGAAACACTTGCTCCGTTTCCCAAATGGCACACGATCACTTTAGAATTCTCCGGATCGAGATCCATTAAGGGATACGCCTGTTTCGACACAAAGCTGTGGCTGGTTCCGTGGAACCCGTAACGACGAACCTGGTATTTTTCATAGCATTCATACGGAAGTCCGTACATGTAAGCCACTTTGGGCATCGTTTGATGAAACGCCGTATCAAAAACTGCCACATTGGGCACCCCCGGCATGATCTTCTGGCAAGCAGCGATTCCGATCAGGTTTGCGGGATTGTGCAAAGGAGCCAGGGGATTACATTCTTCAATGGCTTTGATCACCTCATCGTTAATCAAAACCGAAGATGCAAACTTCTCTCCTCCATGAACCACCCGATGTCCAATGGCATCAATCTCATCCAACGATTGGATCACTCCATGATCCTTACTGATCAACGCATCCAAAACCATGCGGATCGCATCGTTGTGATCTGCCATTGTCTCATTGATCACAACTTTTTCCTTACCGGCCGGTGTATGGTTCAATCTCCCATCAATTCCGATCCTCTCACAAAGTCCCACTGCCAAAACCTTTTCTGTCTCCGAGTCGATTAGTTGGTATTTTAATGAGGAACTTCCACAATTAATTACCAAAACATTCATTCTTATCCTCCGTTCTGAAGCATTCCGCTTCTGCAAACTTTTCGATTGATTCATTCAATCATACTTATACATTTTGATCGTTCATACTTTGAATCGCCATATCCAATTCCTGTTTGTTGGATTGTAATAATTCCATGCTCTGACGTAAGCTATTTAATAGCATGGTTGACTTATTATCAAATTCTTTCAATGTTGTTTCAATGGACTGCTCCGCTTCTTCGATCTTATTACTTAAATAGACATATCCGGACATTTGGATCTGTTGCGCGTCCTGACGAGCCTCTTCATACATCTGGGCGATCTGGGCATTGGTTTCTTCCGTAATACGATCCGCTTCCTGATAGGCCGCTCGCACCACTTCACTTTGTTCAACCATTTGTTTGGTCTCTTCTCTGGCCGCCTGACGGATCTCTTCCGCCTGAACCTCCGCGTTTTGCAGAATTTCTTTCTCATTGCTGATCACTTTACGATATCTGCGGATCTCTTCCGGTGCGCAAGATCTTAAATGTTCCAGTAAGTCCTCCAATTCATCCTTCGATACCGTTACACGATTGGGATTTAATTTATTGGGCTTACATGCATTCACGTACTCCAAGATATCGTTAATCGCCTCTTCAATTCTGGATTGATTCATATTTTCTACCTATCCTTTCTTACAATTCTGCTGTCACGCGAAGAAACACATGCTTATTATTCTTATATTCCTTCACCTTTTCCAAATGAAACAGGTTCTCATCATAAAAATCCACCTCAGTATCCATTGCACATTCCAGTATGATCAAGGTATCCTTTTTCACAATACGCTCTTCCTGAATCCATTGTAAAATACGCTCTTCATATCCGTCCCGATACGGGGGATCTGCAAAAATGATATCAAATCTCTGTCCTTCTCTGGATAATTTGGCAATCCCTAAGGACACCTCCATCGGTAACACACGAATTTCGTCTTTTAGCTTTGTTTTCGTCAAATTAATATCAATGCATTGCAAGGATTTTCTGGCAAATTCCACTAAGACCACCGGTTCTGCCCCTCTGGAACAGGCCTCGATCCCAATGGATCCGCTCCCGCTGAATAAATCCAAAAAAGAAGCACCGGGAATCTCCGACTGAATGATGTTAAACAATGTTTCTTTGATCCGAGTCGTCGTGGGTCTTGTATCCCGCCCTTCCGGCGTAACCAAGGGAATCCTCCTTGCTTTTCCAGCAATCACCTGCATGAAACTCATCCTTTACTAATTTTCTACCATGTACCTGTATCCAAGTACCCTAATCATTGTATATGAAAAAGAGATTTTTTTCAATATGATTTTTCATAAAATATTACGATTCACAGTCGATCTAGCATGGCAGCGCGCAAAAGCTTGCTTTTAAGCGCGATGCCATGCTAGATCGACTGTGAATTGTAACGCTTTATAGAGGAACCTCTCCCATATATTGTCGAATTCTCTCTAAAAACCGCTTATTCTTCCGATAATAGGTCATTAAATCCTCTAACGTATAGGCTTCCGACTCCTTCTTCGCGATTTGAAGGATTTCTCCATCCGCCAACACGTCCCCTAATTCAAAGAGCTTTTCTCCACTTTGTCTCTCGCCGAAGAAATCTCCCTGCCCTCTTAACTTCATATCCCAGGAAGCAATCGCCGCTCCGTCATTGCTTTGATTTAAAATATCCAAACGTTCCAGCGTTTCCTTGGTTTTATGACCATAAAAGAAAATACAATAACTTTGATCCTTGCCGCGTCCGACCCGTCCTCGCAACTGATGTAACGTAGCCAACCCGAAACGTTCACTGTTTTCGATCATCATCACAGTCGCATTGGGAACATCGATTCCCACTTCGATCACCGTGGTAGAAACCAGGATCTGAATTTTGCCTGCCGCAAACTCTTTCATGATCTTTTCTTTATCCTTTGGCTTCATTTTGCCATGTAAGGCCTGGATCACCACGTGTTCGGGGTAAATTTCTTCCAGCCTCTCACAATACCCTTCCACGCTTTTTAACTCATCCGATTCATTTTCCTCGATCATGGGGCAAATAATATACACCTGATGCCCGGATTGAAGCTGATCGAGGAGAAAGCGATACGCGGTCTCCCGGTATTCCTCCCCCACCACGCAATTTTTAATCGGCAGCCGATTGGCCGGTTTATCCAGGATCTGGGAAAAATCCATATCCCCATATAGGATCAATCCTAACGTTCTTGGGATCGGCGTCGCACTCATTGCAAGAACGTGAGGGGTTAGCCCCTTTTCCTGAAGGCTCTGGCGCTGACGCACCCCGAACCGATGCTGCTCATCCGTTACCACAACGGCCAAATCCTTGAATTCCACCGAATCTTGGATCATAGCGTGGGTTCCTACGATCAGATCCACACTTCCTTCTTGAATCCGAACTCTTGCCTCTTTTTTCTCCTTTTCCTTCAAAGATCCGGTAAGAAGGCATATTTGAACTCCCAACGGTTCCAAAAGATTCGTTAAACTTTGATAATGCTGATTGGCCAAAACCTCCGTAGGAACCATAAAAGCCCCCTGATAGCCCTGATCCACCGCTAACAGCAAAGCAAATACCGCCACCATGGTTTTTCCACTCCCCACATCCCCCTGGAGCAGACGATTCATAACAAAGGGCCCTTGCATATCCCGTTCAATGTCCTTACAAGCCTCTTCCTGCCCTTTGGTTAATGAAAAAGGAAGACGATCCAGAAACCCTTGGGTAAGCGTACCCCTATTTAATACATACGAATTCGGCTTTTGATTGCGAACTTTTAAGTTTTTCATAGCCGTAAGGTACAAAAACATTTCGTCAAATACCAGTCGTCTTCTACCTTGGCGAAACTCCTCCCGGTTTTTCGGGTAATGAACCCCTCGAACCGCCGCCTTATAGGTAGGAAAGTTGTATTTTTTCCGGATATCGGACGGTAGAAATTCTGTCAGGTCATCCAGGGACTCTAACGCCTGCGCCGTGTATTTTCGCATAGCATTCTGGGTAATTCCCTCTGTTAAGGGATAGATTGGCAAAAGTCTTCCAACATTTTTCATAAATTCCGCCGGGGTATAAATCTTAGGATGTTCGAAGATCAAGCCTCCGCGATACCGACTGACCTTTCCCCGGATCAAATACCTGGTTCCCATTTTCAATTGTCGCTGTAAAAATGGCATATGGTACCAAATAGCCTTCACTTCTCCGGTTCCATCCTTCAACGTCACCTGAAAATTCATACCGGATTTTGTACGCAGCAGATTCCCTCGATCTTTTAAAAAGACGGAAATCGCCATAACCTCCCCGGGACGTAAATTTTCCACAGCCACCGGCTCATCGAAGGAATCAAAGTCTCTGGGAAAATGATGGATCAAGTCCCCCAGGGTTTCAATCTTCAGTTTTTTTAAATTTTGTTGTGCTTTCTCTCCTACGCCTTTGATCTTGCGAACGGAATCTTCGTATTTCATTTTTTATAGCCCTGTGGAACCAAATCCATTCTCGCCACGGACCGTTTCGGATAATTCCTGCTGTTCTTCGTATTCCGCGTAGAAATAAGGCGTGATCACCATCTGAGCGATCCGGTCCTTCGGATGAATTTCAAAGGCCTTGGGGCTGTGGTTGTAAAGAGCCACCAGGATTTCTCCCCGATAATCCGAATCAATGACCCCCACCTTGTTGGCAGGTGCTAATCCGTTTTTACAAGCCATTCCGCTCCTTGCATAAATAAGTCCCACCAAACCGGCTGGAATATCCAACGCCAGTCCTGTAGGAACCATATAGGTCTGCCCCGGCTCAATGGTCACATTCTGTTCCAGGCATGCGTACAGATCCGCGCCGGCAGCATATTTCGTGCCATAAGTGGGTACCATGGCATCCGGACGTAGTTTCTTAAATTGTATTTTTACATGATTCATGGTTTTCCTCCTCCTTGGGATTCCAGATCAACCAAAACAACCTCTCCCCTTTGACGGGTTTTTCTTACATCGATGATCCTTTGATTGGCAGACCCCCGGAACTTTAACATCAGGCTCTTTTTTTCTAAGACAAATGGTCCGTCCACCAGAACATCTACGTAGGATAAGATCTCTTCCAGGCAGGGATCCGGGTCTTTGCACAACGTTTCATAAAGATAACCGGTATAACACCAAATATCTTTTTCCCAAACATCGGCCTTTACCCTCCTTAATACCTGGCATACAACCGGGCGATTGGGCGGTGCTAAAGGTTCTCCCCCTAAGAGTGTCAATCCCTGGATCTCCGGTTTTTTCAGATCCTCTACGATTTCCTCGATCTCAGCATCCGTAAATGGTTTTCCATATTGATAGTCCCAGGTCTCCTCGTTAAAACACCCTTTGCATTGATGAGGGCAACCACTGACAAATAAGGTGACCCGCACCCCTAAGCCATTGGCGACATCGTGCGCCCGTATCCCGCCATAATACATAGTACCCCTCCTGTGATCCTCTCCTATGAAATCAACGAATATCACCGGTTCCAACCGAGATTTTTTGATTGGAAAATGCCTGAATATCCTTGATCTCTTCTACCGATAAATTTGTAAAATCCGCCAACTCCTCATACGTGGCAAGTCTCCCGTAATCCTCCGCCAACACATTGGTGGCCTCATACACCAGATTTACCTTAGCAAGCATGGTATTCTGAAATCCTTTGGCGTCACTTTCCTCATCCACATAAGCGATCAAACGCTGGATCACCCGTTCCTTCACATAAGCTTCCGGATTGGAAATCTCCCCGTTTCCCAGCAGATCATTGACAGCCATAACCACTTCCAGATTGCCTTCCTGGATCAGATCGTCCATAAATACCCCTTTATTTTCATGGGTATGAGCCAGATCGATCACCATTTTTGTCTGCTGTAAGATCAACTTCTCACGGACGGAGTCATCTCCCTTTTGCAATTTTTCCCATTGCTCTTTCATCCCATCGTCTCCTTTATTCGAAGGTACCGGTCGCCGCATAGTGGTAGATTTTTTCCACATCGTTCCGATTTAGCTTCACATAGAACCCTTCCGTATCCTTTCTGGCAAAGATACGGTCGCACATTTCCGGAACATCTTCTTCCCTGGCACCGATCTCATCAAAGGTTAAAGGCATGCCCACACTCTTTAAAAATGCTTCGAACGCCTCAATTCCTTTCAAAGAGATCTCTTCCTCTGTTCCCTCTGCAGAAACCCCCATCACCCTCGTTGCAAATAACAGGAATTTATGCGGATTTTTCCGGTAAACATAACGCATCCAGGCCGGCACGATCACCGCCAGTCCCGCCCCATGGGTCACATCGTATTGAGCCGACAATTCGTGTTCGATGTGGTGGCTGGCCCAATCCTGCTCTCGTCCCACGCCGCATACGTTGTTATGGGCTAACATCCCGGCCCACATAATATTGGCACGGGCATCATAATTCTTTGGATCCTCCATCACCCTGGGTAATTCATACAATATGGTCTTTAAGACCCCTTCGCACAAACGATCGGTAATCTCCACTTCTTCGGTATTGGAAAAATATCGTTCGATCACATGGATCATAATATCCGTAGAACCGGCCGCCGTTTGATAAGGAGGCAGCGTCATGGTAAATTCCGGGTTCAAAATGGAAAATTTCGGTCTCAGCAAATCGCTGCGAGCTCCTTTTTTAACCAAACAATCTTCATTGGTAATGACCGTATTGGGAGACCCTTCCGAACCGGCCGCCGCAATGGTCAAAACCGTTCCTACCGGTAACGCCTTTTGAATGGTGGCATTTCCCATGTGAAAATCCCAGAAATCCCCCTCGTAACAGGTACCTGCCGCGATGGCCTTGGCCGAATCGATCACACTTCCGCCGCCGACCGCCAATACAAAATCCACGTTTTCTTTCCGGCAAAGTTCAATTCCCTCATAGACCAAAGAAGCTCTGGGATTGGGTTTCACGCCTCCCAATTCCACGAAATCAATTCCGTTTTTCGTTAAATGATCCCGGATCCGATCATACAAACCGGATTTTTTTAAAGATGCGCTGCCATAATGGAACAAAACCTTATTTCCCCCATATTTTCGAATATGGTCGGCCAAATGTTCCTCTGCCCCTTTTCCGAAATCAAAAAAGGTAGGGGCATAAAAAGTAAAATTATCCATACAATTTCCAGACTCCTTATATTTTTATAACAAATGTAGGTCGTTCTTTAAAGCCTCTTGCATCACATCATCCGGCCATACCGAGGATTGAACTTCGCCAATGTGCGCTTTCTTTAAAAAGAACATACAAATACGGGACTGTCCGATCCCTCCCCCAATGGTAAACGGCAATTTCCCTTTTAAAATCGCGTTCTGGAAGGGTAACGACTCTCGTTCTTCACATCCGGCCTTACGCAATTGCTCCCGTAAGGAAATCTCATCCACACGAATCCCCATAGAAGAAAGTTCAAACGCGCAATCCAAAACCGGATAATAAACGATAATATCCCCATTTAAGGCCCAATCATCGTAATCCGGCGCTCTTCCGTCATGAGGTTTTCCGTTCTTTAATTGATCTCCGATTTCCATCAGGAAGATCGCGCCAAATTCCTTGGCCGCTTTGTACTCTCTTTCCTTGGGCGTAAGATCCGGATATTGATCCTCTAGATCATAGGTACTGACAAAGGTAATATCTTCCGGCAAACTTTTCTCTATGTAATCATAGATCTCCGCCATATGATCTTCGGTTTCTTTTAAGCTTTTAAATACCAGCTTCACCGTCTCTTTCAATGTATTGGTATTCCGCTCTTCTCTGGTAATGATCTTTTCCCAGTCCCATTGATCCACAAACAAAGAGTGCAGATTATCCGTATCTTCATCCCGGCGGATGGCATTCATATCCGTATATAGACCTTCCCCATGGGAAAACTCGTATCGTTTTAACGCATGGCGTTTCCATTTTGCTAAAGAATGTACGATTTCAACCTCTCGATCCTTTTGCTCACGAATTCCAAAATGCACCGGTCGTTCCACTCCATTTAAGTTATCGTTCAATCCGGTTTCCGGCGGTAAGAACAAAGGGGCTGAAACACGGCATAAATTCAGGTTTTTAGCCAGGGATCTCTCAAAGAAATCCTTTACTTCTTTAATCGCCACCTCCGTCTCCCGAATATTTAACGGAGCATGATAATCCTGCGGAATCTGTAAATTATCCATAATCATTTCCTTTCTTTCTACTTTTCTTTTCTCATTCATCTCGTTGCTTTTTCTTATAGATCACAATTGTTAACGGTACGGGGGAAGGGGATAACATCTCGAATGTTGGACATACCGGTTAAATACATAACACAGCGCTCAAATCCCAAACCAAATCCTGCATGACGGGTGGATCCATAACGTCTTAGATCCAAATAGAATTCATAATCCTTGCGATCCAGACCACATTCCTCCATTCGTTTCACCAAGGTATCGTAATCGTCCTCTCTCTGGCTTCCCCCGATGATCTCACCGATACCGGGAACCAAACAATCCATAGCCGCTACCGTTTTTTGATCCGGATTCAGCTTCATGTAGAACGCCTTGATCTCCTTGGGATAATCCGTTACAAATACCGGTCTCTTAAATACTTCCTCGGTTAAATATCTTTCATGCTCGGTTTGAAGATCCACACCCCAGCTTACTTTGTATTCAAATTTATCATTGGCTTTCTCCAGGATCTCGATCGCCTCTGTATACGTAACTCTGGCAAAATCCGAAGATGCCACATGTTCCAATCGCTCCAGCAGACCTTTGTCGATAAATTTGTTAAAGAATTCCATCTCTTCCGGTGCCTCTTCCATCACATAGCGAATGATGTATTTTAACATATCTTCCGCCAGGATCATATCGTCCGTAAGATCGGCAAAGGCGATTTCCGGCTCAATCATCCAGAACTCCGCAGCGTGGCGGGTGGTATTGGAATTTTCCGCGCGGAACGTAGGACCGAAGGTATAAATATTCTTAAATGCCTGCGCGTAGGTCTCTCCATTCAACTGCCCGCTTACGGTAAGATTGGTTTCTTTTCCGAAGAAATCCTGGGAATAGTCGATCTGGCCTTCCTCTGTCATGGGAACATTCTTCAGATCCATGGTGGTTACATGAAACATCTCACCGGCACCTTCGCAGTCACTTCCAGTGATCAACGGAGTATGTACATATACGAAATCACGCTCCTGGAAAAATTTATGAATGGCATAAGCGATCAAAGAACGCACACGAAAAACCGCCTGAAAGGTGTTCGTTCTGGGACGCAAATGTGAAATCGTCCGAAGATATTCCATGCTGTGCCTTTTCTTCTGCAATGGATAATCTCCCGTTGAATCCCCTTCAATCTCTACCCTTGCTGCCTGTATTTCAAAGGGTTGCTTGGCGTTGGGGGTCTTTACCAGGGTTCCTGTAACGACCAGGGCCGCGCCAATGTTAATCTTTGCGATCTGAGGGAAATTTTCCAATCCGTCGCCGTATACGATCTGTAACGGCTCAAAAAATGTACCGTCATGAAGGCTGATAAATCCAAAGGTTTTGGAATCTCGGTTGCTGCGAACCCAGCCGGTAACGGTAATCTCCTTGTCTACATATTCATCTGTTTTTCGATAAAGGTCTCTGATTTCTACACTCTTCATCTTTGCATCTCTCTTTCTCTTACTCTTACTGATTCCCGGTCATCCCTATCTCATCTAGTTTACACCACTTGACACAAGAAATCAACCCCAAAACCCCTATCTTTCCCAAGAATCGTAACACAAACCGGAATTTCTTCCAAACAAAAAAGTCTCCCACCCAAATGGCAAAAGCAACTGGATGAGAAACTTCTAAAACAGTATGATAACCGGGCATAAGCCTCACTCCCACTTGAAAGCAAGCTTATATGGGAGCGAGTCTGTAACCCTGGTATTTAATTATTTATATAGTTCCACAAGTTTTTGCAAGTGTTCGAAACGAGCCTTTGCTGCTTCTTCCGATTCCTTGAAGAGACGTTCTGCTCTTTCCGGGAATGGTTTGATCAATCTTGTGTAACGAGCCTCGTTATTCAAGAATTCCTGATACGAGCCATCCCCTGCCTTCGATACTAAGGTGAACGGATTCTTGCCTTCCTGCTTCAAAGAAGGATTGAAGGTAAAGAGATTCCAATATCCGGCTTTCACCGCTTTCTTCATCTCATCCTGGCAATGGTTCATACCACCCTTGGCGATTCCATGAAGTTCGCAAGGCGCATAACCAATGATCAAAGAAGGACCCGGATATGCCTCGGCCTCTGCAATGGCTTTCACGGCTTGCGCAGGATTTGCTCCCAACGCGATCTGTGCAACGTATACGTAACCATAGCTCATAGCAATTTCCGTTAAGCTCTTCTTGCTGATCTCCTTACCGGCAGCAGCGAACTGACAAACCTCACCGATATTGGAAGCCTTCGAAGCCTGTCCACCGGTATTGGAATACATCTCTGTATCAAATACCATAACATTGACATTCTCACCGGATGCCAATACGTGATCCAAACCACCGAATCCAATATCATAAGCCCATCCGTCACCACCGAAGATCCATACGGATTTCTTAGCAAGGTATTGTTTCTTCTCCAAAACTTTCTTGGATTTCTCACATCCGTTTGCGGCTGCCTGCTCCAATTCCTGAATCAAAGCTTTGGCGGGTTCAACATTTTCCTTGGTACTTTCTTTGGTATCTAAGAATTTCTGGAACGCATCCTTGAACGCAGGCGTTGCCTTATCAGAATCTGCAATTTCCTGAATCCATTCAATGGCCTGTTCTCTCAGAACTTTCTGTCCGATGTACATACCCAAACCATGCTCTGCATTATCCTCAAATAAGGAGTTTGACCATGCCGGTCCCTGCTTGGAATCCTTATTTACAGTATAAGGACACGTAGCTGCGGGGCCACCCCAGATTGAGGAACATCCGGTTGCATTGGAAATGTACATTTGCTCCCCAAACAATTGTGTGATCAAACGAGCATATGAAGTTTCGGCACATCCGGCACAAGATCCGGAGAACTCCAACAACGGCTGGTTATATTGAGAACCAATGGGGGTCGCGTCGCCAAATACAGGCTTGATCGGCTTCTTGCCAACATTCGCTACCAGGTAATCAAATACTGGCTGCTCTTCTGCCTGGGACTCCTGCGGTACCATCTTCAAGGCACCCCTCGCAGCGGCCGGACATACGGTAACACATTCGCCGCATCCCATACAATCCAAAGGAGAGATGGACATGGTGAATTTCATTCCCGCATCCGTTGCATGCTTGGAATCTGCCAGTTTGATTTGAGAAGGAGCCTCACCCACTTCTTTCTCATCCAGGATAAACGGACGAATGGTCGCATGGGAACATACAAATGCACAGCTGTTACATTGTACACAGGTATTGGGATCCCATTCCGGAACCATAACGGCTGTACCACGTTTTTCATACGCGGAAATACCCAATTCAAATTGTCCGTCTGCCACATCCTTAAAGGCGGATACAGGTAAGTTGTCACCATCCATTAAGGCAATGGGCTCCATTAATTCACGAACCGTCTTAACAACCTTGGGATCACCGGTGATCTCCTTTGCAGGCGCATCCGGAGCCGGGTTTGCCCAGGAATCCGGAACTTCCACCTTATGAACGGCATCAACGCCGGCATCAATTGCCTTGTAGTTCATCTCGACAACTGCGTCACCCTTTTTGGAGTAGGACTTCTTCGCAGCTTCTTTCATGAATTGAACCGCATCGTCAATGGGCATAATGTCTGCCAATTTAAAGAAAGCGGATTGTAAGATCGTATTGGTACGTTTTCCCATACCGATCTCAATTGCTTTATCGATGGCATTGATGGTATACAGCTGAATCTTATTATCATAAATGTATTTCTTAGCTTCTGCCGGCATGTGCACATCCAACTCTTCATCGGACCACTGGCAGTTGATCATATAGATTCCGCCCGGTTTTACATCCTGCACCATCTTGTATCCCTTAACAACATAGGAAGGATTGTGGCAAGCCACGAAATCTGCCTGATTAATATAATAGGGACTACGAATGGGTTGATCCCCAAAACGCAAATGGGAAATGGTAATACCACCGGTCTTTTTCGAATCATATTGGAAATAAGCCTGAATGTATTTCTCCGTATGATCTCCGATGATCTTGGTGGAGTTCTTATTCGCACCTACGGTACCGTCACCGCCAAGACCCCAGAATTTACATTCTTTGGTTCCTTCTGCCGAAGTGATCGGCGCCGGTTTTACTTCCGGAAGACTTAAATTGGTTACATCATCTACGATACCAATGGTAAAACGATCTTTCGGAGCGTCCTTTTCCAACTCAGTATAAATTGCAAAGATGGAAGAAGGAGGCGTATCCTTCGATCCCAATCCATAACGACCGCCGGTTAAGATAATATCATTCTTGCCAGCTTCACGTAAGGTGGTTGCCACATCCAGATACAAAGGCTCACCCAAGGAACCAGGCTCCTTGGTACGATCCAATACAGCGATCTTCTTCACCGTATCCGGCAATACCTTTAACAAATGTTTGGAAGACCAGGGACGATACAGGCGAACTTTGATCAAGCCCACTTTCTCTCCTTTGGCTGACAGATAATCAATTACTTCTTCCACAACATCATTTACGGAACCCATGGCAATGATCACGCGATCTGCGTCCGGTGCTCCATAATAGTTGAACAGATCATAGTCCGTTCCTAATTTTTCATTTATTTTGCCCATGTATTTTTCCACAACCTGGGGCAATTCATCGTAAACCGTGTTACATGCCTCTCTGTGCTGGAAGAATACATCACCATTCTCGTGAGAACCACGCATGGAAGGATGTTCCGGATTCAATGCGTGAGCACGGAATTCTTCCACCGCATCCATGGGACACATCTCTTTCAGATCTTCATAATCCCACTTCTCGATCTTCTGAATTTCATGAGAAGTACGGAATCCGTCGAAGAAGTTTAAGAAAGGAACTTTACCTTCCAGGGCAGCCAGATGAGCCACCGGAGACAAGTCCATAACTTCCTGAGGATTTGTTTCTGCCAACATAGCAAATCCGGTTTGACGACAGGCGTAAACGTCACTGTGATCACCGAAAATGTTCAGAGATTGCGTGGATACCGTACGTGCCGATACATCGAAAACGCAGGGTAATTGCTCACCCGCGATCTTAAACATATTGGGAATCATCAACAATAACCCCTGCGATGCCGTAAAGGTTGTTGTCAGTGCTCCCGCTGCCAATGAACCATGAACGGTACCTGCGGCACCGGCCTCCGATTGCATCTCTACAACCTTAACGGTGTTCCCGAAAATGTTTTTCAATCCTGCCGCTGACCATTGATCTACCGTGTCAGCCATAGGACTGGATGGTGTGATGGGATAAATACCGGCTACTTCCGTGTAAGCGTAGGCCACATGAGCGGCGGCGGTATTACCGTCCATCGATTGTTTTGCTCTTGCCATTTAAATTACCTCCTTGTATTGTTGCCATTACTTATTATGAATCCGACGGGATTATAAAAGTAATTGATAATTTTTCTCAATTAGCTCTTTTTATTGTATCACTATAAAATTTAATTGTAAAGGGATAATCACAAAAAAATCTACGTTGAAAACTTTGCATCGGAACCTTTGACAGATCGGAACCTTTGACAGGTAAATTTTCCTATGTTAGAATGGGGGTAAAGATCATACAGAAAGGAACAACGATCATGATTCTTTTACAAGCGAAAGATGTAAGTTTTCGATACGGTTCCCGTTATGCTTTGAAAGATTTGAATTTTTCATTGGATTGCGGAAAGAAAATCGGCCTTTTAGGTCCCAATGGAAGCGGTAAGACCACATTATTAAAGATCATCGCCGGATTGCTTCAGCCTTCAAACGGTGAGATCCGCATTGGGGATGCTCCGGTCGGCGTGATCACCAAACGTCATGTATCCTTTTTACCGGATACCAACTACTTACCGAAATTCCAGACAATTCGAGGATTGTTGAATTTTTTTGAGACGTTCTACCAGGATTTTGAAAAAGAAAAAGCAGAAGAAATGATCCAGCGATTAAACCTGAATCAATCCTCTTCTCTTTCCTCTCTATCCAAGGGAAATTCCGAGAAGATCCAGCTGATCATGGCCATGAGTCGTCACGCCAATCTCTATTGTCTGGATGAGCCCATCGCCGGCGTTGATCCAGCCGCCAGGGAATACATTATGAATACAATCCTGAATCATTGTGAACCGGATTCCACGTTATTCATCAGCACCCATTTAATTGCGGATATTGAAAATATCTTAGACGAGGTTATCTTCTTGAAGGATCATACCATTTATCTTCATTCTTCCATTGAGGAGTTAAGAGAAGAGCATCAGATGTCCGTAGACGAATTGTTCCGGGAGGTGTACCGATGTTAAGAAAAATATTTAAATTTGAGGTCAAACAGATGGTAACGCCCTTTGGAATCCTGATCCTGATCTATGGGATCTCTTTGCTCCTTCATCTTGTTTTAAATCTGCTTCCTGTGGAGGATGATCTAAAGAAGATCTTTGTATCCTCCACCTTGGTGATCGGCTTTGCCGTGATTGGTGTTCCCGTTATCCTGATCCTGTTACGTTTTTACACAACAACGGCTACCAGAGAAGCCTATACCACGTTTTCCATTCCGGCGAAACCCATTTGGATCGTTTTAGGAAAATATTTCGCAAGTCTGTTCTGGGTCGTCATTTCCTACGTGGTTGTGTTGGCGGTATTTTGGGCGCACGGTCAAATGGAATCTTCCACCTTTACCCTCATTACGAAACAAACCTTTGAGAGTATTGTCGATGCAGTAAAGGAGTATCCGACCACCACTTTTTTAACCTTTCTTAGTGTGATCGTTCAGACTCTATTCTGGTTCGCCCTTTGTTTTTTGGCCATTGCCATGGGGCAGTTTGCTTCCAAACACCGTGTTCTCATGTCTTTCGGCATGTATTACGCGTTGAAGACAGGGAAAAATGCGCTCGATCTCATTTTGGGCATGATACTCACCCATCTGGTCCATTTCGATCGTGAACTATCCACCTTTACTTCCGGTATGTTTTTTCCCCATCCGCTGACATTTGGGATGACAAATACGGACCATTCCCCTGTGGTGATGGTTCTGTATGGCATTCAGATCCTGTTTCAATTGGCATTAACCGTCCTGTGTTTGTATGTGAGCGGACGGATTTTTACCAAAAAACTGAATTTGCTGTAAGAACGTTTGGGGATCAACAAACGAAACACGGACTACAATAAATAGGCATCGAACATTTTTTTGGCAATGGGTACCGCGTAGGCGCTTCCGGTACCTGCCTGTTCCACTACAATGCTGACAACTAAGGCTTTCTTGCCTTTTTTGCAGTAGCCCACAAACCAGGCATGGGATTTGTTGGAACCGGCTTCAAACTGAGCCGATCCGGTTTTTCCTCCCACTTCATAGTTGGAAGTTCGTAAACCCCGTCCCGTCCCTTCCTGGACCACACTTTGCATATAACTACAAAGACTTTTGGCTTCCTTGGAAGTCAAAGGTTTTTTTATGCTCTTTGATTCCGTTTCGCTTAAGATGCTCCCATAGGAATTTAATACTTTGTCCACCAAATAGGGTTTCATTAATTTCCCATGGTTGACAGCCGCACTTACAAGCAGGGCATTTTGGAGGGGGGATGTTAAAACCTGTCCCTGACCAATGGATGCCTGCATCAGATCCCCGGAAGAGGTGGCAGAATCGATGGGGAAGGAATTCTCTTTGCATTCCAGCTCTTCCAGTGGCACTGCCTTGTTATAATAGAATTTCTGGCATAATTGACGGAATTTCTCCCGGTTCAGTTGTCCGCCGATCTTCGCAAAAGCGGTATTGCAGGACTTGGCAAAGGCCTGGCGAAGATTGACCTTCCCATGTACTTCATTGCCATAACAATGCAGTACCTCCGATCCCTCTCCAATCTTACCTTTGCAGTGATAGGTAAAAGCCGGGTCGCCGGTATTTTCTTTCATGTATTCCAATAACGTATAGAGTTTAAAGGTAGAGCCCGGGGGATATAACCCCTGGGTACAACGATTGTATAACTTTGAGGAATCGTCTTCTAACAAGTCCCAATCCCTGTCAATGGTATTTGGATTATAGGTAGGTTTGGATACCATGACCAGGATCTTTCCGGTCTTGGGATCCATGGCTACCACGGCGCCCCGGTATCCGCCCAAACTGTCGTAGGCGATCTGAGACAATCGGGTATTTAACGTAGTAACCACCTGATTGCCTGGATTTTTCTTTCCCTTTAATTGATTTTTTAAGCTCTCCAATGGCGTAACACCCGAGGTTAATAAGGTATACGCCTCCGTGGATTCCAACCCGGTTTTCCCGTGGCTAAACCTTCCTACCACCGGAGCAAATACTTGCGCGTAAGGATACTCACGGGTTTCCACCCCTTTTTTACTTACCTTTGTCCGTGCTAAGACCTCTTGATCCGCCGAAAGAATTTCCCCGCGAACCACCCTCTTCGCCATTAGGTCCTGACGTTTGTTATAAGGATTGTTCAGAATTTTTGAGGACGCTCCCATTAAAAACCAAACACAATAACAGGCCATGGCAACAAAGATCAACACCACAATATAGGTCACGGTAGCCATCTCTCGTGTCATTTTCTTTCTTCGTTTCAATTCCCTTTGGATGTCGCTTTTTAAAAGCTTATCTTCACTGGATTTCTTCTTCATTCCTGTTTTCCTCCCGATCTCCGTGGATAATATAGAATCCCTGGATGATACTAAAGATAATGATCGTAGCCACAACGGAACTTCCTCCGTAACTGATGAACGGCAGGGTTACGCCTGTGGAGGGAATAAATTTGATCACGCCGCCGATGCATAAAAACACCTGAAAAATAAATTCAATGCTAAGACCAAAGGCCACCAGCTGATAAAAGGGACGATTGATCTTCATGGCAATGTTTACAAACATAATAAAACTGGAAATATAGATCAGCGCCAGACAAATAACAAAGATACCACCCAACTCCTCGGAAATACCAGCAAAAATAAAATCGCTGGAGACCACCGGTACGCTTTCCGGTAATCCCTGGCCAAATCCCATGCCGATCCACCCCCCGGTTCCTATGGCAAAGAGAGACTGGCAGATCTGATACCCTTCCTTGTCTATGTGGTTCCAGGGATCTCTCCAGGCGGTAACACGGGTCTTTACGTGGGAAAACAGCCGATAGGCAATGAGCGCCGCTCCCGCCCCTCCAGCAAACCCGCCCACCAAATAATACAACCGATTGGTGGCAACATATAACATCATCACATAGGTAATAAAATAGATCAACGCTGCCCCCAGATCTTTCTCGGCCACAAGGATCAAGACATGAACCCCTGCCAAACAGGTGGTGAGGACCAAATGTTTCCATTTGGTTCCAGCTTGAAGCATGGCAGCTATAAAAAAGACAAATAAAATCTTAACAAATTCCGAGGGCTGAATGCGAACCGGCCCCAGGGCGATCCAGTTTCTGGAACCATACTTTTCCACTCCGATGACAAACACCAGCAACAAAAAAGCAATGCCTGCCAAGGCATAGGGCCATGCCAATTTTTCCAGAAACGTCATTTTGGCAATGAGAATCGGCACAAAAGCAGCGATCACCATAGCCCCCGTAGCCATTAAGATCTGTCTGGTGAAAAGATCCTTATCCAGCCGCAACAGCATCATAAATCCAATGGCTAAGCACATCATCATATGATTTAATACAAGCTTGGACAATCGTTCTTTGTAGCAGAATTGATATAAGTACGTAAAAAAGACATAAAAGACGATCTGTAAAACCAGAGCAAAAACATATTCTTTGGATTTATGCTCTAAAATCAGCAAACCGTTCAGGACCAGGATCAAACAAAGGGTTAAGACTCTTTGTTTGGAAAAAATATGATCTTGTTTCGTCTTGTCCCTGCTTAAAAAAACTCGAAATGAGTAAAACGTATATAATGAGAATAAGATCAAAATCAGATATCTTGACAATTCTACAATAAACAATTCCATTGATTCAATATCCTTTCCATCTCCTTCACGGACATCCCATGAACGTCGATCCGTCCGGTTTTCCCAGGAATTGGAGTTCCTTCCTTCTTATCTTCGTAGATCACATTATAACAATAATCGCACAGATTTATGGCATAAAAGGAATCTTTTTTAGGAGTTTGAAAAAAAGTTTTCCTCCTTTTCGTACGTCCCTTCTTCTTCTGACATCCCTTTAATTCCCTGAGCGGACACCCTTCCGTGAGCATCACCGCCTTCGGTCCGTAGAGGATCGATCCTTCATATTCAAAGCCCAACTCCTTATAAACCCGGGTCGCATAGGGATTGGTGGCATAAAGTCGGTCTCCTTTGATCCTTGGATATCCTTCCATTCCAAGCTCGTTCCAGAGGGAAAGATCCTCCAGGGAATGAATGTACAACGCTTCCACTTTCTCCGCAAAGATCTTTTCCAAAGAAGGTTTGAAACGTAGTATTTTCTTCCGGTTCTCATAGGATAAAACCTGGGGCAAAGATAAAACAAATGTACGGTTTTCCAAATGATCGACGGCGATCTGCCAATCATCCGGGGACAATTCATCCAGCAAAATATGGGGAACCAGGTTTTCATAAGGTTTCAAAGCCTGTGCCTGCTGCCCGCTTTCCAGCGTTACCAGGGTTTTGGGATAAGGTTTTAACGGAGATTCTGTCTCCAGGGGATCCTTAGAAGGCACCTTCCTGTAAAAAAGGCGAAGGAGCTCAAGTTCTAACTTTTCAACCCCTTCCCGACGCATGGCTTTCAAAGCTCCCATGGGAACAAACATGCCCTCTTCCAGATCGACTTCTAACTTCTCCAGAAAAAAGTTTGTATTCCCTAGCTGAGACAACGGTTTCCTTACCCGTTCCGGATCCACCGGCGCATTCAAAGAAGCCTCTCCCACTCCTTTCTGTATCATCACCTTAACGTCTTTTTCTCCGTCCTTTCCGACTGCCTCCCCTTCGATCTTTGCCTGTAAATACAAGGTGATCGGCTCTCCGATCTTCCCCTTCAACGTCATTTGCAACGGAATGAGGAGCTTTTTCTCTTGTTCAAATTTTTCTAAAAGCATGGCGTTCTTTCGACGAAAAACCAGATCACCGGGTTTCAGAGGAAATTCCGATTGATAGCGGGCGGATACCACCTGATGAGGAGGAATGTCCGGCGTGTTCTGTTTCAGGGTATATTCATACAGATCCCGTTCCATCTCGTCTCTTACCGTTAGAACATCCTGACCGTGAATGGTTTCCAGGGTTTCATAGGTGAATTCCCGGTTTTTTACCGTTTTCACTTTCCCCACCGGAACGCCGTAATGATTATTCTTTTTTGTGTAATAAATCGACTCTTTCTTTCCAGGCGGTAAAAATCCTTCGCAAAAACCGCCCCGATTATAAATATCTGCCAGATCTCTTCTCATGTCTAAAAGATCGTTCGCATCCATTCGCCTTCCAAGAAGGATCTGATCCGCGATCTTCCGGTAATAACAAGCGGTCATCGCTGTATAGGAAACCCCTTTCATCCGCCCTTCGATCTTAAAGGATTGGATGCCGATGTGGATCAGATCCTCCAGAGAATGAACGGCACATAAATCTTTCGTATTCAACAAAAACAGCTCTTTTCCATTCTCAGCCTGATAGGGCAGGCGACAGGTCCCCGCACACATTCCCCGGTTTCCACTGCGTCCGCCGATCACCTCACTTAACAAACACTGGCCGGAATATCCATAGCATAAGGCCCCATGTACAAATACTTCTAATTCCTTATCCGTCTGACGGGCAAAAAGAGCCAGATCCTTCCAGCTTAATTCTCTGGCCGGGACCACCCGGGTTATCCCATATCCAGTCATCCATTCGTCACAATGATGGGTTAATACCGTCATTTGCGTACTGGCGTGGATGGGTAAGTCCGGAAAAAAATGATGCAAATACTTCATGACCCCGAAATCCTGCACGATCACGCCATCCAACCCATGTTCGTACAAGGGAGCGATCCGCTCATACAATGCTTCTTCGATCTCATCCGGATGCAGCAAAATATTACAGGTTAAATAAATCTTTTTTCCGTGCAAATGGGCATAATCCAGACATTGGCATAACGCCGGAACCGTTGGATTCTTCGCAAACGCCCGTGCGGAAAAACGATCGACACCTGTATAGATCGCGTCGGCACCGTATTGAAGCCCGGCATAAATAGATTCCACGCTTCCTCCCGGCGCTAGTATTTCCACATCCTTCATGGTCATCTCCACCTTCTCCGAACATCCTTAATATAGGAGCGAGAAACCTATGTTGGATTTCTCGCTCTCTCATGCTTATCTTCTTTATCTTCTTACGTTTCTTATCTTCGATTTCTTTTTTGCCGTTCCAGGGTATCGATCTTCTTCTGCATATCTTCCATCAATTTCTTCATTTCACGCTTTTCTTCTTCGTAATTCTCCATCATTTCCATCATTTCGGATTCATGTTTGGATTTTTCTTCCTCAAATTTGGCTTCCTGTTTGGATTTTTCTTCCTCAAGCTTAGCCTCGTATTGCTCCTTCACATTGTCCGAAGCGGAAGAATATTTTTGTTTCATATCCGTCTTGGCCTGTTCGAACTTTTGCAGCAGATCGTTCTTTTCCTGCTCATATTTTTTGCGGAAGCCATCAATCTGCTGTCTGGACTCTTCCTTACTTCTTCGAAGCTGTTCCTTGGATTCCGTAGCCTGTCTTTTGGCTTCTTCGACCTTTTCTTTGTATTCATTCTTCTTGGAACGAACCTCATCCAGATCTTCCTGGGTTCCCTGGTTCTTCATCTCCAAAACCAACGCCTCAGAACGAGCCTTCTCCAGATTCTTCTGAAGTTCTTTGATTTCTTTTTCATACTTGTTCCGTTGTTCTTCGAAATCCATAGCCTGATGTTTCATTTCAAGGATAGTATTGTCCTTTTTTTCGTTGTCAAGCTTCATATTCTTATAATTTCGCTCTGCCACGAAATAATCATCGGCGATATTTAACATTAATAAAACGTTCTGCAAATCCTGATTCATAAATACAAATGCATCGTTTTCCTTGTAATCGGCGTATTTCCCGTTGATATAAATGGCAACCTGCTGAAGATATTGAGCGCTCTCATACCCGCAGATCACGTATTTTTTCCCGTTGATGTAAACTTCCACATCATTTTTATTGTTCATACGAAAACCCCTCTTTCAAAGATAATGAACCATATTTATTGTACTAGATATTCCGGGATCAGTCAACCAAAAAACACCTCTTTCATTCGATTCTTCGTTTCGAATAACTCGTTAAAATTTAAAATGCTGTGATGGGCGATTTCCTTGGTCTTTTCCCACATATCCCGATTTTTTTCATCGTATACGGCTACAGTATGAAATCCCGCTTCCTTTGCTGTTTGGATCCCCTGAAAAATATCCTCAAAAACCACGCATTCTTCCGGTCTTTTCTTCAACTTTTCCGCGGCAAGAAGGTACACATCCGGCTTATTTTTCCCCACGTGCACCTCCTCGGTTTTGGCGATCGCGTCAAAATATTGTAAAATCTGATTTCGTTCCAAACAGGGCATAAATAAGGATTCATAGGAAGAGGTGGCGATCCCCAACTTCATGTCGTGATCCTTGAACCAGGCCAACATAGGAATAACCATCGGCTTTACGTCTACATCCCAGGCGTATTTTTCCTCCGCCATATGCCGCCATTCGTTCATAATATCTGCCGGATCCTCATCCAGATGAAACCGTTCTATGGTGTAATGGGCCGTTTCCTCAAATCCCAGGGCCACAATCTCCTTTTGGTAATCCGCCGGAACCTCCAGTCCCCGATTTCCTAAAAACTCTCGGTCTACATCATCCCAAACCCACATGGAATCCAAAAGAGTCCCATCCAAATCAAAAATAATCCCGTCTCTCATTCCTTCATTCATTCCAATCTTTCTCCACCTGGATCAAATAATCCCTAACCTCCCGTAAATCCTGAAAGATTCCCTTTGCCTGCTTCTTTGCCTCCGGAGTAGGCTCCAACAGATCCGGAACCATTAAAGGGGTCATCCCCGCCCGATACGCAGCCTCGATCCCAAAGATCGAGTCCTCAATGGCGTAACTTTCTTCCGGCGCCACACCCAAACTTTTACAAGTCTCTAAATAAATCTCCGGATGAGGCTTGGAATTTCTAACATTATCGCCTCCGTAGATCACTTGAAAAGAATCGATCACACCGGCATACGTTAATTCCTTTTTTACCATTTCCCGACGAGTGGAGGACGCAACCGCCATCGGGATCCTCCGATCTTTTAAATAATCTAACAAATCATGCAAACCAGGTTTTAGGGTTAATTTTCCCTGGTCCATAAACCGTTGATATTGAGCCGATGCTTCTGCTCGAAACTTCTCATAGGGAAAATCTTTCCCGTAAGCATCTAACACAATCTCTTTGGTTTTATCCCGATTGGTTCCTACACAGCGAAGCATCACAGGCTTTATATCGGAAATTTCATATTTTCCTGCCACCGTCTCCCAGGAATCCAACACCAATTGCTCCGAATCAAAGATCACTCCATCCATATCAAAAACTACTGCTTCCACTCTCCTGCCTCCTTTAACAACGACAAACTGCCACAAATCACAAAATTCATCTCCATCTGGTCTCCCAGTTTTAAACCATCTTTTACGCTTTGTGAAACGAAAGCCCGGATCCCCTTTTTCTCTAAATAGCTTTTTGCGATCTCAGGGTCTAACCCTCTTGGATCCGTTGGTCTTACCAGGATAAAAACAGAGATTCTCTCGCATAATAAATCCAGCATTTTTTCATATTCCTTATCGGCAAAGACTCCAAACACGCACCCAAACGCACCGGGCGGCAGACTTTGTAACAAGGCAGTGATCCCCGCGGGATTATGTCCCCCATCCCGAATCCACAAAGGTTTTTTACGGATCACTTCCATCCTTCCGGAGATCCTGGTTTCTTCCAGGCTTTTTTGGATCAACGTCGGATCTGTGATCCCCAAAGCCCTGGCGCAGGTAATGGCAAGGCATGCGTTTTGAACCTGATAAGCCCCCAGGGTTTTTAGTCGGATCCTCTTTATGTCAAGAAAATCAAATACCACGCATTCATCTTCCACCTCATAAGGAATCTCCCCCTCCACCCGGTAAATCTTTCCATGTTTCTCCTCCGCTTCCTTTTCGATCACCCGCCTAACTTCCGGCTTTTCATCCCCGATGATCACCTTGGTGTTCTCTTTGATAATGCCTGCTTTTTCCTTGCTGATCTCTTCCAATGTATGCCCTAAAAAATTCACATGATCCACGTCAATGGAGGTAAAAACAACCGCCTGGGGATTCTTGACTACATTTGTAGAATCTCCACGTCCTCCCATTCCACATTCGATTACCGCCCGGTCCACCTTCTTCTTGGCAAATGCGTAAAAAGCCAGGGCCGTTAACCCTTCAAAGGGCGTTAACGGCTCACTCATGTTCCTTGCATACCCGTTTAGTTCCTGCTGGTAACAACTTCTCTCTTCTTCCGTTAAATATTGGATCTTTCCCTGTGTTACAAAGGCGATCTCCTCTCCTTCGGAAAAAATAGCAGGGGAAGAAAACCACCCCACCGTCTCACCGGTTTTGGATAAAAGATGGCTAAGATATGCTCCTACCGAGCCTTTTCCGTTGGTGCCCGCTATGTGGATATATGGGAAAGCCTCCTGAGGATTCCCCAGAAGGCTCATGATTTCGTTCATACGACTTAATCCCAATTGGATATTTCTGGGATCATTCATTCTCTTTTCCATAAATAACCTTTTCGATCATTCGCCTACGCGTTCCGATCGTCCGTTTATGCGTTCTTTGCTTCAAACTCCTTCATGAAGGCAACCAATTTCTCAACGCCTTCCTTCGGCATTGCGTTGTAAATGCTGGCACGCATACCACCTACCGTACGATGTCCCTTTAAATTGACAAAACCTGCTTCGGTTGCTTCCTTCACGAATTTCGCATCCAGTTCCTCATTTCCGGTTACAAAAGGTACGTTCATCAGAGAACGATCTTCCTTGCGGACCGTTCCCTTAAATAAATTGCTTTCATCTAAGAAATCATAGAGGATCTTGGCTTTCTCTTCGTTCTTTTCCTTGATGGCCTGTAAGCCGCCCATTTTCTTCAACCATTTGAACACCTTGCCGCAAATGTAAATTCCATAGCAGGGAGGTGTGTTATAAAGGCTCTTTGCATCGGCATGGGTCTTATATTGAAGCATGGTAGGTACGCTGTCATCTACACTTTCCGGAATTAAATCCTTGCGAATGATCACGATGACCACGCCGGCCGGTCCTACGTTCTTTTGGACGCCACCGTAGATCACGCCGTATTTTTCCACGTCTACCGGCTCCGATAAAAAGCAGGAGGATACATCCGCGACCAACGTTTTTCCTTTGGTATTGGGAAGGGTTTTATACTTGGTTCCGTAGATGGTATTGTTCTCGCAAATATATACGTAATCCGCATCCTCGCTAATGGGAAGATCCGAGCAATCCGGAATGTAGGAAAAGGTTTCATCCTCAGATGTAGCGATCTTATTTGCTTTTAAATATTTTCCTGCCTCCGCAAAGGCTTTCTTCGCCCATTGACCGGTTACGATGTAATCCGCAACTCCGTTCTTCTTTAAATTCATGGGGATCATGGCAAATTGCTGGGAAGCGCCGCCCTGCAAGAAAAGGACCTCGTAATTCTCCGGAATATTCATTAATTCTCTTAAATCCTTTTCCGCATCTTTGATGATCTCATCGTATACCTTGGAACGATGGCTCATCTCCATTACGCTCTGTCCGCTGCCCTGATAATCGAGCATCTCGTCCGCTGCCTGCTTCATTCCGGCAGGAAATTTGGTCACATCCGGCATCAGCCAGTCGCCGACGGAGGGTTCCCAGCCGTCATCGATCTGGAAAAGATCGCCGGGTTGAAGCTTTCCGATACAGCCCTTCAGATCTTCCCGAATGGTATCCTGTGTGATGTCCTCATAGCGGTTATACCAGCTGGTATAGCCTGCGATGCGCTCCGTTGTGCGCGGGTGTATGCTCATTGCTTCAAACCACGCATCGAAAACTTCCTTCTCAGTTCCCTCGGCGTAGAACAGATCAAAGGCGTGAAACTCACCGAAGCAGTGCAGTCCCGAACAGTCGCGCTCCAAACGCAGCGTACCGGTCGGACTGTCATAGCAGAACAGGGTATACCCTGCACGCTCATCCAGAGAAGCGAGAAGCCGGAAACGATCGTCGAGGCGGAAGTAGCAATAGCTGACCCCGTGGCTGACGCCCGGCTTTTCCGGGTAGTCGACGAAATAGTAGTCTCCGTAACGTTCAAGTCCGAATCGGTCAATCAGTGTCTGCGGGAAGTGCCCCATACGCTTTGTATATTCTGAGCGTGCGAGTTCGGGACAATAGGTCCACGTCTGGAAGCCGTTCATGAAGATCTGTTCCCGGGGCTCTGTTTCAAACCTCATGACTGCGCTTACCCGGCGGAGCGTGGCATCCGGAAGGCGATCGACGATGATGTTGGGCCCTTCCCGCAGAGATCGGACACCGCTTATGGTCTGGAGATCTTCCTCAAACTGGATCTGATAACTTAATCTGTTCATCCGCGGCTGTTTCTCCTGACTTCAAAATCGAGCGTGACCGGAGCCAACGTGGGTACACCTCACTCTAGGATCAATCTCTATAATTGTGAACGCAAAAAAAGAGGTAGAATCATAGATGGTTATAAAAAGTGCTGTGCAAAGTGCCTAAAATCTCATTGATCGGATAGAATAACAAGAGGGAAAAAGCGTACTTTTGATGATGCTGATTTGATTGTATTTAACCGTTGAGAACTGTGTTTTTGCGTGAGCAATCGTCAAAAAATGCAAATAACAGTATACACACGTATTAATCAACGCAATATCGACAATTTCAGATGGCAGAAATGCAAAATTTAGGACGTCCTGCATTGTAGTAAACAGGACGTCCAGAGGTGGCAGAGCCGACGGGATATAAACCTTGCTTCTTCTATGTTTTCATTGATCAATGGTAGTGGGCAAAACAGGTGCGATTTAATTGGCTATGTCTTAGACAAGGTATATCCTATTTACAGGTTTATGTTAATTTCTTGCAAATCCGTTTCTTCCGCTCTGAGTTATAGATTCGACACTCAAAAAAAGGAGACACGAAAATTGCCAAAAGGAGACATGAAGATTTGAAAATGCCCTAATTGCAAGGGGTTTGGCAATCAG
>CALGGT010000001.1 GCA_937915825.1 uncultured Eubacterium sp. | reverse complement strand
CATATGAACAATCATTCTGCGTAAATGTACCAGAAATTAATTATTCGGTGTACTAACTATTGGAAAAAACTGCTCCCAATATGTTATAAATATTGAAAATAAGCCCCCTTTGGGGAGTTGATCGGGAAAGAGATGGAGAAAGGGATGGTTCCATGTATCAGATGCCGGATTTTGACTCGGTGGAGTTTCGCAAAAAACAGCGGAATGCCAATCAGAAAATGGAATATATTTTGCATGAGTTACAGGCTTTGGAACAAAACCCAAAGCTTCTTTTACATAGTTGCTGCGCGCCTTGTTCTTCCCACGTGATCAGTGTATTAAGTGATATTTTTTATATTACGGTTTTGTATTACAATCCCAATATCGAGCCCCGGGAAGAATATGAAAAAAGGAAGAAAGAACAGATTCGGTTTCTTTCGGAGTATCCCGCGAAATACCCGGTGGATACCATGGATTGCGATTACGACAATGACCTTTTTCATAAACGGGTGAAAGGCCTGGAACAGGAAAAAGAAGGGGGGAAGCGGTGTGTTCTCTGTTATGAGCAGAGAATGCGCAAAACGGCTATGTTAGCCAGGGAAAAGGGATACGAGTTCTTCGCCACCACGTTAAGCGTCAGCCCGTATAAGAACGCGGCGAAGTTAAATGAGATCGGAATGGCTTTAAGCAAGGAAGTGGGATGTAACTATTTGATCTCGGATTTTAAGAAGAAAAACGGATATCGGCACAGCATTGAACTATCGGCGGAATATCATCTGTATCGGCAGGATTATTGCGGATGTATTTATTCCATGCGAGAGTCTCGATGCGCCCGGTGCAAAAAGCAGCAGGAACAGGCGGAAAAATGTTGGCAAATCCCCGAGTCGTCCAGCTGAAAAAACTTGTTATATTTTCAAGTCATGTATTGAAATTTATGTATGAATCCGTTATAATAATAAATACAAAAAACTGATTTTTTAATGAAAGGAAGGTAAATATACAAATGAATAAGAACATGCCCAAGATGAAGATTGGTATTGTTGCCGTGAGTCGTGACTGCTTCCCGGAGTCTCTTTCTGTGAATCGAAGAAAGGCTTTGGTAGATGCATACAAGGCGAAATACGATGCGGAGGACATTTATGAGTGTCCCATCTGTATTGTAGAGAGCGAGATTCACATGGTACAGGCACTGGAGGACATTAAGAAGGCAGGATGTAATGCCCTTTGTGTATACCTTGGTAACTTTGGACCTGAAATCGCAGAGACACTGTTGGCAAAGCACTTCGAAGGACCGAAGATGTTCTGTGCCGCTGCAGAGGAGACATCTCAAGACGGTGGATTGGTTCAGGGACGTGGAGATGCATATTGTGGAATGTTGAACGCAAGTTACAACTTAAAGCTCCGCAATGTCAATGCATACATTCCGGAATATCCGGTTGGTACGGCAGAAGAGTGTGCGGATATGATTCATGAATTCGTTCCGATTTCCCGTGCGATCTATGCATTGGATAATCTGAAGATTATCAGCTTTGGTCCTCGTCCGTTGAATTTCTTAGCTTGTAATGCGCCTATTAAGCAACTTTACAACTTGAATGTTGAGATTGAAGAGAATTCCGAGTTGGATCTGTTTGAGTCCTTTAATAATCATGCCGGTGATTCCAGGATCCCGGATGTAGTAAAGGATATGGAAGCAGAGCTTGGCAAAGGGAACAAGAAACCGGAAATCCTTGAAAAACTGGCTCAGTATGAATTGACATTGCTGGATTGGATCGAAGAGCACAAAGGATATCGTAAATATGTTTGTATCGCCGGTAAATGCTGGCCGGCTTTCCAAACTCAGTTTGGATTTGTTCCCTGTTATGTAAACAGTCGTTTAACAGACAGAGGAATCCCGGTATCCTGTGAAGTTGATATTTACGGAGCGTTGTCCGAGTTTATCGGAACGGTGATCAGTAATGACACGGTTACGCTTTTGGATATTAACAACACCGTGCCTTATGATATTTATAATACGGATATCAAAGGAAAATTCAACTACACCAGCAAAGATGTATTCATGGGATTCCATTGTGGAAATACGGCAGCATCGAAGTTATCGTTCTGCGAGATGAAATATCAGATGATCATGGCAAGATCTCTTCCGATTGAGGTAACCAACGGAACCTTAGAGGGAGATATTGTTCCTGGAGATATTACATTTTATCGTTTGCAAAGCACCTCGGATGCGAAGATCCGCGCCTACATCGCCCATGGCGAGGTATTGCCGGTTGCGACCCGAAGCTTTGGATCCATTGGTATTTTCGCGATTCCTGAGATGGGACGTTTCTATCGTCATGTATTGATCGAGAAGAACTTCCCTCATCACGGAGCTGTTATGTTTGGTCATTTTGGCAAAGCACTCTATGAAGTATTTAAATACGTCGGAGTGGATGTGGAAGAGATTGGATACAATCAGCCGGCAGGCGTACGTTATCCTACGGAGAATCCATTCTGCTGATCTCTTACCAATTGAATAAGACGAATTGTGATGGCAACCTATTCTATGTAGGTTGCCACACTTAACGAAGGTAACTGTAAACCTGGCAACAAAAAAAGGGGGAACGAACACCCATGTATTACATTGGAGTTGACCTGGGTACTTCCGCGGTAAAGCTTCTGCTCATGGAGGCAGATGGAAGTATCAAAAATATTGTATCAAAAGAATATCCTCTTTCCTTCCCGAATCCGGGTTGGTCAGAGCAAAGCCCGACCGATTGGTGGGATGCGGTGGTAACGGGAATCCGTGAATTAACATCCGGATTTGAAGCGGACAAGGTAGCCGGCATCAGCTTTGGCGGACAAATGCACGGACTTGTGATCTTAGATGACAAGGATCAGGTGATCCGTCCGGCCATTTTATGGAACGACGGAAGAACCGGGAAGGAAACCGATTATCTAAATAACGTGATCGGGAAAGATAAGTTATCTTCCTATACGGCGAATATTGCCTTTGCCGGATTTACGGCGCCCAAAATCCTTTGGGTGAAGGAGAACGAGCCGGAGAATTTTGCGAAGATCGCCAAGATCATGCTTCCCAAAGATTACATCGCCTATAAGATGACAGGCGTTCACAGCTGTGATTATTCCGACGCGTCCGGTATGTTGTTGTTGGATGTGAAGAATAAATGCTGGTCGAAAGAGATGTTAGAGATCTGCGATGTCAAAGAAGAACAATTACCGAAATTATATGAAAGTTATGAAGTGACCGGGAACCTAACGGAAGAAGTGGCAAAAGAATTAGGTCTTACCACTGCTTGTAAGGTAGCGGCCGGTGCCGGCGATAATGCAGCGGCAGCGGTTGGAACCGGAACCGTAGGAGATGGAGAATGTAATATTTCCCTGGGAACTTCGGGGACTTTGTTTATTTCCAGTAAGGAATTTGGCGTGGACAAATTCAATGCCCTTCACAGCTTCGATCATGCCGATGGGAAATATCACCTCATGGGTTGTATGCTTTCCGCGGCATCCTGTAATAAATGGTGGATGGATGAGATCATCGGGACCCAGGATTATGGGAAAGAACAGGAGCCGATCACGGATGAGAAGTTAGGTCGCAACAATGTTTATTATTTACCGTATTTGATGGGAGAACGTTCCCCTCATAACAACCCGGACGCAAGGGCGATGTTCTTAGGAATGTCCATGGATACCACCCGCGCGGACATGACCCAGGCGGTTCTGGAAGGCGTGGCATTTGCTACAAGAGATATGTTGGAGATCGCCAAGAGTTTGGGCATTCAAATTACGGAATCCAAGATCTGCGGCGGCGGAGCGAAGAGCCCTTTGTGGCGCAAGATCATTGCCAATGTATTGAATATTAAGGTCAATATCATTGAGAGTGAAGAAGGACCGGGCCTAGGCGGCGCTATGTTGGCGGCGGTTGCTTGCGGCGAATATGCGTCGGTGGAAGAGGCAGCGGCTAAGATCGTTAAGATCGTTGATTCGGTGGAACCGGATCCGGAGATCGCGGCTCGTTACCAAGACCGATATGAGAAATTCGTGAAGCTCTATCCTACGGTAAAACCCTTGTATGAAGAGTTAAAATAAGTCGGAGTGTAATCAATTATAAGTTTATCGAGACGGTGGCGATCGGTCCGAAAGGACGATTTGCCCCCGTCTTTTTTATTTCCAATTTTTGGGGACAGGTTGCTGATTCCAGCCAGTATGGTATCAATGCGCCGATATGCCAGCAAGCTGTCAATCTGCGCAATGATACCATACTGGCTGTGAATCGTAACATACAAAAAAAGTTAGCACTCAACCTTGACGAGTGCTAACAAATGTGTTATAACAGTAATAAAAGAAGTCGTATTTGTACGACCAGCTATAGTGGTAATCGTATTTGTACGACCATTTATAAAAGGGGTCGCATTTGTACGACCAGCCATAAAAGATGTCGCATGTTTGCTGTCAACGGTGGTAGGAAAGGTCTCCTACCAACAAAGGGAAAAGGGGGAAAGGATTATGAACATTACAAAATTTACGCAAAAATCCATGGAAATCGTGAATGGATTGGAAAAAGTGGCCTATGACTTTGGAGCCCAGGAGATTGTGGAAGAGCATCTTCTATATGAAATGCTTACGGTAGAAGATAGTCTTACCAGACGTTTCCTGGAGAAAATGGATATCGACGATCAGGTCTTTCTGGCTCAGGTGGAAGGTTTGGTTAAGAAAAGACCGAAGGTATCCGGTGGAACTATTTACATTGGAAAAGATTTAAACAAGGTGTTGGTGTACGCCGAGAATGAAGCCAAAGGACTCGGGGATGAATATGTTTCGGTGGAGCACCTGTTCTTAAGTTTGCTTCATTATCCGTCGCCGGAGATCAAAAAATTATTTGGAGACTTCCAGATTACCAGAGAAAGGTTTTTGCAGGCCCTTTCTCAGATTCGCGGAAATCAAAAAGTCACCACGGATAACCCGGAAAGCACCTATGACAGTTTAAGCAAGTATGGCTATGATCTGGTGGAACGGGCCCGTCAACAGAAGCTGGATCCGGTGATCGGGCGAGATGCGGAGATCCGAAATATGATCCAGATCCTATCCCGGAAGACCAAGAACAATCCGGTTTTGATCGGGGAGCCCGGCGTAGGGAAAACCGCCGTCGTGGAAGGCTTGGCCGGACGTATTGTTAAGGGGGATGTGCCGGACGCGTTAAAGGAGAAGCAAATCTTTTCCCTGGATATGGGGGCGTTGGTAGCCGGGGCCAAATACCGGGGAGAGTTTGAAGAGCGTTTGAAAGCGGTATTACAGGAAGTAAAGGAAAGCGATGGAAGGATCATTCTGTTCGTGGATGAACTTCATCTGATCGTAGGCGCGGGCAAAACTGACGGTGCCATGGACGCCGGCAATATGTTAAAACCCATGCTGGCCCGTGGGGAGTTGCATTGCATCGGTGCCACTACGTTAGATGAGTACCGGATGTACATTGAGAAGGACGCTGCCCTGGAACGGAGATTTCAGCCGGTGATGGTGGAGGAGCCAACGGTGGAGGATACCATTTCCATCCTTCGTGGTTTGAAGGAGCGTTACGAGGTCTTTCACGGCGTTCGGATCCTGGACAATGCGTTAGTCAGCGCCGCGGTTTTATCCAATCGTTATATTTCCGATCGTTTTCTTCCGGATAAGGCCATCGACCTGGTGGATGAGGCGTGCGCCATGATCAAGACGGAGCTGGACTCTCTTCCCCAGGAATTGGATGATAAGAAGCGCCATATGATGCAGCTTGAGATCGAGGAGGCGGCGTTAAAGAAGGAAACCGACGATCTAAGCAAAGAGCGCTTGCAGGAATTGCAGCAGGAATTATCGGAATTAAGAGAAAGCTTCGAGTTGGAAAAAGCAAAATGGGACGCAGAGAAATCCTCCGTGGAAAAGGTTCATAAGCTAAAGACCCAGTTGGAGCAGGTGCATAAGGAGATTGAATCCGCGCAAAACAGCTACAACCTGGAGAAGGCAGCGGAACTTCAATACGGAGAGCTTCCTCGGTTGGAAAAAGAGCTGGAGCAGGCAGAAGCCCTGGCCAAAGGAGAGAAGGAAGAATCTCTCATTCATGAGAAGGTAACGGAAGAAGAGATTGCCAAGATCGTGTCCCGTTGGACCGGAATCCCGGTAGCGAAGCTGACGGAGTCGGAGAAGCAGAAGACCCTGCATCTGGATGAGGCCCTTCATCAAAGATTGATCGGTCAGGAAGAGGGGGTTACGAAGGTAACAGAGGCGATCCTTCGCTCCAAGGCAGGCATTAAAGATCCCAATAAGCCCATCGGTTCCTTCCTGTTCTTAGGACCTACCGGTGTAGGTAAGACGGAGCTTGCCAAGAGCCTGGCGGAGAACCTGTTTGACGATGAGGAAAATATGGTGCGAATTGATATGAGTGAGTACATGGAGAAGCATTCGGTTTCCCGTTTGATCGGAGCCCCTCCCGGATATGTGGGATACGAAGAAGGGGGACAGCTGACGGAGGCTGTTCGCAGAAAACCTTACTCGGTTGTATTGTTTGACGAGGTGGAGAAAGCTCACCCCGATGTATTTAACGTGTTCCTGCAGATCCTGGATGATGGCAGGGTTACGGATTCCAAGGGGCGTACGGTGGACTTTAAAAATACCATCCTGATCATGACATCGAATCTGGGAGCGGAGTATTTGCTGAATGGAATCGATGAGCAGGGGGATATAAAGCCAGAGGCGGAGAAGCTGGTGGAGAATGAATTGCGCATGCAGTTTAAACCGGAGTTTCTGAATCGACTGGATGAAATTGTCTTCTTCAAACCTTTGCAAAAAGAGGATGTTCGAAAGATCATTGACCTTCAAATGGCGGATTTAAATCGTCGTTTGGAAGAACGTCAGATCACCGTTCGTTTGGAAGAAGATGCCAAAGACAAAATCCTGGAGGAATCCTACGATCCGGTATTTGGCGCCAGACCGTTAAAGAGATATTTGCAGAAGAAGGTGGAGACGCTTTTGGCAAAGAAAATCCTGGGCGGCCAGGTTCACCTGGGAGAAGAGATCCGTTTCAACAAAGAGGATCTGCAATAATTTCGAAATACGCAAAACGAAAGAAGACAAGAATCATAGAAGTTGCCGACCTTCCAAGTTCCGATATATTCGGAGTTGGAGAGGCCGGCATTTTATTTAGCGGACCAGAATGTGTAAAATATAAAAAAAAAATAAATTTTCTCTTGCAATATAGTAAAAGTTATATTATAATAACAACGTGTGTGTAGACACACGTTGTTGTTGTGGTAAAATCAGGAAAAGAAAAAAGGAGACGAAGAAATGAAAAAGAAGCTGTTAGCTTTTGCGTTAGCTTTGGCAATGGTGGTATCCGCGCTACCCGGGGATTTAACTGGCATCGAAGCAAAAGCCGCAGAAAAAAACCTGGAAGTAGGAGATCTTGCAAGAGAAGAAACTGGAAATATGTATACCTACACATTTCCCAACCTTACCATTCGCAATAACGACATTAAGAGTGTATCGGTTCAATTTCGAAAAGCCGTTCATTCCAAAGATACGTTATCCTGCGATGTTTCCGGTACGGATTTTGAGATCAAAACCAATAATCGTACCCATTTGATCATCAATGCAAAAGAGGGAACATTCCCTACGGCGGATCAATGGAACACATTGTTAAGAAATCGTTTAAAGGCTTACATTTCGGATAAGAACGTGGTTCGTTATGTTTTGTTTTCTATGGAAGACAACCGCCAGGAACGGCTGGTAGAATACAACGAATTAAACGGTCACTATTATGAGGTGGTGAATGAAGCTAAGACCTGGCAGGAGGCCAGATCCGAAGCGAAGAATAAGAGACTGCCCGGATCTTACGGAGAAAAATATGATTCCTATTTGGTCAATATTACCAGCGAGGAAGAAAACAATTTTGTTTATTCCATCTGTGACCGATCCACCTGGTTGGGCATGACCTGCGATCCGGACGCAGAAATCTATTTTCCGGACGGAACGAAGACCAAAATCCGTGACTACAGCGGTTATCAAAGCCCTTATAAAGCGGTGAACAACAACCGCGGGTATTGGTTCTTTGTGGATGGACCGGAAGCCGGAAAATTAATGTGCAGCACACGCATGTATAAAACCAATGAAACGAAAATGGCGGCAGCGGGAACTACCATGGAGATCAAAGAATCCGGAAAGAAATTGGAAGGTGCCATGGAGGACGCCAATTATAACAACTGGGCCAATACGAACAACTGGCCGAAGTCTTCCATGTATGAGCAAACCTATACCAATCCCTCGGATCAGCGTACCGCTACGGACTTAACCGATTACGATACCGACCAGGTCAAAGAGCCGAACAATGAAGATAACAGCAACGCGGATTACCATGCCATCGGCTCGGAATATTATATGTGTATCTATTCCTGGTTGGATCTGTTTAATGACAGTTTAAATAACAAATATTATTTGAAGCATTATATGATTCCCAGTATGTGGAATGATTTCAGTTATTGTACCAAGACGATCACTTCTTATGTTGTGGAATATTCCCTGAAGGAAGGGGTAACGGATGATACCCAGGATGAGATCGTGGTTGTACCCCTGGCATTAAAAGGGGAATATACACCGGAGCCTACGGTGGCACCTACCGCGAAACCTACGGTGGCACCCACCGCGAAACCTACGGTGGCACCCACGGCAGAACCCACGGTAGAACCCACGGTAGAGCCTACGGCAGATCCCACAGTGGAATCCACCGCAGAGCCTACGGTAGAGCCCACGAAAGCACCCACCGCAGAGCCTACGGTAGAGCCCACGGCAGAGCCCACGAAAGCACCCACGGTAGAACCCACGGCAGAGCCTACGAAAGCACCCACCGCAGAGCCTACGGTAGAACCTACCGCACCTGCTACGGCGGCACCTACGTTAAAACCCGGTCAAAACTATGTGAACGGTCAGGATATCATTGTGAAGAAGAACGCTCCCAGCCCGGATCTGATCCGTGATTCAGAAGCGGTCGTACTGGATGCCAAGGGAAATCCTGTGCCGGCAGTTATTTATGCAAATCCTGGTACGGTGGATACGGGAGATCCCAATGTGATCCCGGTTCAGTTAATCTCGGAAGATGCGTATCCTGACGAGATCAAGGTATATGTAAAAGATAATGTCACAACTGGAAATCCGGAAGGGGCTAACCCCGGTGATCCGAAGGTTACCATTGGCGCCAATGATTTTAATATGTCCGTTGCCGATGCCAAGGAGAATGGCCGGGGCTCGGCAAACGAGCTTACCAGTCCATTGGTAAAAGCTCTGGCCTCCGTCGTTGCCCAGGAGGGAGATCAAATGATCCCTACGGATGAGATTGCCATTAAATACAATGGCATCCAGGGCGAGCCCGGAAAATATCCCGTGGTATTTTCCTATAAAGGAGTGGACGTTACAGCGATCGCAACGGTCAGATCCAATTCTTCTCCGTCTCAAAATGTAATGCCCGATGCCGGGGAGGACAACAACGAGGATCAATCCGATAAAGTATTCATCACCGGCAATAACATGGTGGTAGCAAAGGATGACGTATTTAAGGATCCGGAGGACTTTTCGGATCGTACGGACGTGAAGGCGGTTAACGGCAATGGAACCCCCATCAACGATATCACCGTAGACCCGGAGGATTTAGCTTTTGTAAATGAGAAAATCCGTGAGGGAGAAAAAGGCACGTATCCCGTGAAGGTAACAGCCGCAAATGAGGAAGGAAAGACCGCGACGGTAACTCTTACAGTTACGGTCAAGGATGCTGTTTCCGATGAAGATGCCCAGGGAAAGAAAACCGGGGAAGTGATCTCTGCCAATGATTTTATCATCGGTGTGGAAGATTACAATCTGGTAACCGGTCCGGATAAAGTGAAGAATGTTGTTGCTCTTTCCGATGGAGAGGCTTATACCGTCGACGACAAAACGCCGGTTGCGATTACCGGTGTGGATACATCCAAGGTTCAGAATGAGCCCGGTGTGTATGAGGTGGCATTGACAACCGATCAGGGAACTTCCGTTACGGTAAAATGTACCGTTAGCGATGAATACAAGACCATCGGGGATCCGGCAGAAGCAGGGGAAGCGAATAAGGCGAAGAGGACGATCGATAATCCCACGGCTATTCGGAAGGATGCCATCGTCACCGTGGATCAGGTGTTTGACAAATCCAACGGAACCGATGTATCCGAGCCGGTCAAAACCGATACTTCCGTTACCGACATTCAGATCGACAAGGAGAAGTTAGAAGATAAAGATTACGAAGTGGTTGGGGATAAGGTTGTGATCGCCAAGGAGAAATTACAGGAACTTCCTGCGGGAGATTATCCGGTTGTGATCCAATACAACGATGGCACCACGTCTCAATTTAATTTAAAGGTGGTAGACTACGACGCGGATAGCGTGATCACGAAAGTGCCGATCCTCAAAATGAACAAGAACATTTTAAAGAAGAGCAAATTTAAGTTAAACTTACGTGGAATTAAATCCTACGCCGTTAAGAAGTATTCTTCTTCCAACAAGAAAGTGGCAACCATTAACAAGAAGGGTGTTATCAAAGGGAAGAAATTAGGAAAATGTAAGATCAAAGCTTACGTGATCCAGAATGGTTCTTACTACAAAGTAGAAGTGAACCTCAAAGTTTTGAAGAAGAGTAAGAATCTGAAGAAGATTTACAATCTAAAGAAAAAAGCCCTTGTTAAGGTGTCCGGCGAATTACCGGAATACAATGTTTACAAGAGAGTCTTCAAGAACAGCAAGACAACGGTGAAGTTCAAAAACATTGAAGACAATGCCAAAGTGAAAGTCTTTGTTCCTAAGAAATACAAAAAAGAAGGAAAGAAGATTAAGATCGGTAAGATTGTAAAGAACAAAAAGAAAGACACCATTCGCTATAAAATTTCCGGTAAGAAGCGTGGATTCGTACACTTAACCTGCCGGATCAAACAGAATGGCAAGACGTATTTTACCCGCTTGTTTGTTCGTGTGGATGATCACAAGAAGGATAAGAATACCAAGAAGTATTTGAAATAAGATGCTTGCGAAATGATTGTAAAAAGCCCTTAACTTACGAAGTTGAGGGCTTTTTGTATGGGGTTGATTACTTGGTTTTTGCTTTGAACGCAGTGATGGTTCCACTCGGGGCCCGCTCTCGCTAAAAATGCGACCGTAGCAGTACAAAA